>DCFY01000165.1:0-5582 GCA_002315155.1 Megamonas sp. UBA1792 | reverse complement strand
GGCATGGTTACACGCTCTGGATTCAAAAAACGTTCAAACAGCAAATCATATTTGAGTGGATCAATATTCGTAATACCAAGAACATATGCTACAATGCTGCCTGCAGCCGAACCACGACCTGGTCCGACTGCAATATTCTGACTACGGGCATAGTTAATAAAATCCCATACAATAAGGAAATAGCTATCATAACCCATTTTATGGATAATTCTCAGCTCATACTCGAACCGTGTCCTTACATCTTCCGTTATTTCACTATAGCGTGAAGGAAGTTTTTCCTCGCAAAGTTTTCGTAGATAAGCTTCATCCGTCATTCCAGCCGGTAAGGGAAAGTTTGGTAAATGAAGATGCCCAAACTCAAAGTCAACATTACAGCGTTCAGCGATCTTCACTGAATTTTCAATTGCCCCATTATAAGAATTAAAAAGTTCTGCCATCTCTTTTGGGGACTTCAAATAAAACTCATCACTAGGGAACTTCATACGTGCTTCGTCATCAATGGTTTTTCCCATTTGGATGCAGAGAAGCACATCATGAAATGCACTATCCTCACGCTTTATATAATGAAGATCGTTCGTTGCCACGAGTCCAACACCGTGATGATTCGCAAGTTTTACGAGTCCTTCGTTTACTTTTTTTTCCTCCAGCATCCCATGATTCTGGATTTCCAAAAAGAAATTATTTCTGCCAAAAATATCAATGTATTCAGTAACAAGTGCATCTGCCCGCTCATAGTTATCGCGAAGAATCATCTGTGGTATCTCACCTGCAATACACGCGCTAAGACAAATGATTCCTTGATGATATTGCTGCAGAATTTCTTTATCAACTCGTGGCTTATAATACATGCCTTCTATATTTGCCAATGATACAAGCTTTACAAGATTACGATACCCTTCATCGTTTTCCGCAAGTAATATAAGGTGATAATACCTTGTACCATCGACCTCAAAAGTATCGTGCCGCGACTTTGGTGCAAGATAGACCTCACAGCCAATAATCGGTTTTATGCCTTCTTTTTTTGCTTCTTTATAAAAATCAATGACACCATACATTGATCCATGATCCGTAATAGCAATTGATTTCATGCCCAATGCTTTTGTTGCAGCAATAAGATCTTTAATGCGGCTTGCTCCATCCAATAAGCTGTATTCTGTATGTACGTGAAGGTGCACATATTCTATTTCTTGATTATTTTCTATACACATAGCATCCTCCATAGCTAAATTATTCTTTAAATATTATATCATACTCTACTCAAAGCGCAGACTTCTTTTTCTTTACTTTATTATTTAAAGAAAAATTGTTATACTTATTATCGATGTTATTTTTAAAAGGGGTGTAACTATATTGATTCGTATTGGAATTCTTCAACTAACACAAAATTTAGATGACGCTGTTAATGGCTTTAAGCAAGGACTTGAAAAACTTAATGTTGCTGCAGTATTTATCTATAGAAATGCCGATGGTAATGCATCACTATTGTCAAAACTTGCACAAGAACTGTTTGATAATCATGTTGATCTTATTTTTGCCTGCTCAACACCATCAGCACTCGCTGCCAAAGCCCTTAACGGTAAAACACCTGTTATCTTCACTCCTGTCTTTGATCCCATAAGTACAGGCCTTGTCGACACAATGTCTGCACCTGGTGGCAAAATCACAGGGATGAGTGGCATGGTCAATGCTGCAGACAAGGTTTCTTTTCTCAAGCAGCTTTTGCCAACTGCTAAAAAAGTTGCTATGCTTGTCGCTACTAAAGATCAAAATACACAGCTTGAGGCAGCAAACTTCCGTATAGCCGCAAAAAACAATATTAAGCTCCAGGAAATCCCCATAAACGAACAGACAGAACTATCGTTGCTCAGTGAAAAACTCACAGATGATCTCGATGCACTGTTTTTACCAATTGGACGTATCCTGGAAGAAAATTTCTCCAGTATTGCCTACTATGCGGAAACTGCAAGTATACCAATTATTGCTTCTTATGCACCAAATGTGAGTATGGGTGCTCTTGGAGCACTTTGTGCAAATCATACAAATCTCGGTGAAGCTTGTGCCAAACAGGCAAAAGCAATTCTTATCGACGGAAAAGACCCAAAAGATATACCAGTCGGCATACAAGCCGAGCCAGATATTCTGCTCAACGCTTTTGTTGCTGACAATCTCGCCATTTCATTACCAACCAATCTTTTGGTAAAAGCCAAAGAAATATTCAATTGATTAAAATTCACTTAATGAGGAGTTTAAAATATGATACTGAACCATAAATCTGTAGAACTACTTGCACCAGCTGGTACCTGGGATGCTCTTGTCGCTGGTATTGATGCAGGTGCAGATGCCGTTTACCTTGGTGGGAAACACTTCAACATGCGTATGCATCGTACTGATACAAACTTTGATGATAAACTGCTCAAGGAAGCCATCGACTATGCCCATGCTCATCATGTCCGTCTTTATGTTACACTAAACAATCTTATCAGTGATCAGGAAATTAAGCCGTTGCGTCATTACCTGAATTATTTGGATAAAATCCAACCAGATGCACTCCTTGTACAAGATCTTGCTGTACTCGAACTTGTTCGTGAGCTCAAAATTTCTATCCCACTACACACATCCGTTATGATGAATACCCATAATGAACATGCCATCAATAAACTGAAAGAATATGGTATCACACGAATCGTTGTCGGACGGGAAATGACACTTTCCGAACTTTCCCTTTTCAAAGAACGCACAGACATTGAGGTTGAATACTTTATGCATGGTGACATGTGTATCTCCGAAAGCGGACAATGCATCCACTCTGGTGTCATATTTGGACAAAGTGGCAATCGCGGGCGCTGTCTTAAACCATGTCGTTGGGCTTATCGCCTCATTGATGAAACCACTGGCGAAGTGCTCGACAGTAAAGGACCCGGGCCATACAAACTTGCCCTCAAAGATATGTGCATGTATCGCAATATTCCCGAACTCATTCAGGCAGGTGTATATTCCTTCAAAATCGAAGGACGCATGCGTACCCCTGATTTTGTTCACCGCATTGTCAATACATATCGTCAGGCCATTGACAGCTATATCAAGGACCCGAATGGTTACCATACTAATGAAAACGATTGGAAAGAACTTTATAAAAATCGGTCACGCGACTTTACTACAACCTTTGCACTTGGTAAACCAGGCACTGAGTCCATCGGTTTTACCGGAAAACGTGAACCGCGCTTTTTTAGTCAGGCAGTAAAAGAAGCAGGCCTTTCTACCAAAACAATTGATAATGAACGCGCAATTAATGCAGAACCTGTTCCTAAACGTATACTCTCTGTCCGTGTTGCTGACCTTGCAGCCACTAAAGCTGCCTGTGAAAATGGTGCTGATAAAATCTATGTCAGCGGCGAAGCCTTTCGACCATACCAGCCATGGTCACTTGATGATATCAAGCAAGCCCGTGAAATTACAATTAAAACTGATACGAAACTTATTATTAATACCCCACGCACAACAAGACACCGTGAATGCGGTGAGCTCGAACAGTTCTTTACAGAATTAAACGAAATAAACCCAGACGGTCTTATGGTCAGTAATCTTGGTTCACTCAAATTGGCAAGATCTCTTACGAATTTACCAATACAGGCAGATGTCTCTTTCAATACATTTAATCACCTAAGTGCACAGTTCCTTCAACATAACGATATCGTTATGGCAACAGCATCACTTGAAGCTTCTTTTGAACAAATACGTGACCTTATTGAAAAATCGGCGTTGCCAATTGAACTCATTATTCATGGTGCGACAGAATCAATGATCTGCGACTACAATATCGCTGCCATGACGCTTGACAAATTCGATCCACTGACAAACCCTGAATTTTGCGACCGCCACTACGCGCTTCGAGATACAGCCAATGAAGTCCATCCGCTTCGTATGGATCAATATGGCCGCACACATATTCTTTTCGCTAAGGATCTCTGTCTGCTGCCATATCTCAGCAAACTAAATGGTGCTGCTTCCTATCGCATCGAGGCCCAGCATTACACACCAGAATTCACTGCACTTGTAACAAAAATCTATCGCAATGAACTTAATCACATCAATAATAATAAAGATTATACCTTTGACACAACTGTTCTTGATGCATTAAAGGAAAACAGCCCACGTGAACTTGGTATTGGTGCTTACCGCTATCGCATTTCTCGCTAAAGAAAAGAAGAGGAGACCTTTCTATGACACAATATATGGGGCCAAAAGCCATCATTGAAAAAAAAAATAGGTATATTATGCCTTGCCTATCACATTTCTATAAAGATCCAAAGCAATTCGTTCGCGGCTCTATGCAATATCTCTATGACAGTGAAGGGAAAAAATATCTTGACTGCTTTGCTGGTGTTTCCGTCATAAACTGTGGACACTGCAATCCTGAAATCACAAATAAAGTTTGTGAGCAAGTTAAGACGCTTCAGCATGTATGCAACGTTTACCTTACTGAAAACTTTGTAACGCTGGCCGAGAAACTTGCAGCTGTAACCCCCGGTGCCCTGCAAAAATCATTTTTCTGTTCGACCGGAACCGAAGCTAACGAAGGAGCCGCACTGCTTGCTTCCATTTATACGAATAACAGTGAATATATTTCACTGCGTAACGGCCTGCATGGCCGTACAAAGCTCACGATGAGTCTTACAGGGATTGGTATGTGGCGTACAGATCCAAACCCTGTCGGCGGCATCCATTTCGCACCAAATGCCTACTGCTATCGCTGCCCACTCGACAAACATTATCCGGAATGTGATCTTGCATGTGCCAACGCTGTCGAAGATATTATCACGACGGCAACTTCCGGCCATCCCGCTGCATTCTTTGCGGAAGCGATTCAAGGCAATGCTGGTATCATCACTCCACCCAAAGGCTACTTTAAACGTATTAAAGAAATTCTCGAGACACATGGCACACTTCTTGTCATCGATGAAGTCCAGACTGGTTTTGCGCGTACCGGCAAAATGTTTGCTATTGAAAACTATGATATTGTTCCGGATATCATGACCATTGCTAAGGCACTTGGCAATGGCACACCAATCAGCGCCTTTATATCTACAGCAAAAATCGCTGATAAATATACCCAGCCAGGTGCCTCGACACTGGGCGGCAATCCTGTATCTTCAACTGCTGCACTAGCAACCCTTTCCTACATAGAAGAACACCATCTTAAAGAAAATGCTGTCATTCGCGGTGCCCAGCTATATGAAGGTCTCATACTTCTACAAAAGCAGCATCCAATCATCGGTGATATCCGCGGTATTGGCCTTATGCGCGGCGCTGAATTCGTCCATACGGACAAAAGCCCGGCTTCTGAAGAACTTGACATCGTTCTCGAGGAAATGAAGGATCGTGGTTTTATCATTGGTAAAAACGGAATTGACCGCAATGTCATGGCCTTCCAGCCTCCCCTTGTTATTACCGAAAAAGATATCAATGATATCCTCACTACTCTTGAAGATGTACTTAAAAAATTTAATTATTAGAACCTTCATCGAAAAAAGCACTACATGCGAAAGATATTTTCTTTTCGTGTGTAGTGCTTTTTGTTTGCT
>DCFY01000118.1 GCA_002315155.1 Megamonas sp. UBA1792 | reverse complement strand
TGTATATATATCAATCTGTTTGAAAAATCGTCCGTTAATTTCCATGATTTCCTTATTTTTAACATCATAGAACTTCACACGCCCGGCAACAATTGCCGGGCCAAGTTTTGCCGGGCGATCGATTTCACTCCACTTGAAGGCACGGTCTGAATCTCCATCCTGATCTTCATAGTATACTTCATCAATGGAGCGCGGTTTTTCTGTACCGTCACATGCTGCAAAATTTTTTCTGATCTGCTCGATAAACATCGTACAGAGTTCTTCCGGCATCGTAATCGTGCCTTCCTTTTTGCTTTTGCCATTATAGGCTGCAATAAAAATTGCATTACCAAAGATAATTTGTTCTTTGTCCTTACCTGGGAAACGACGATTTGCCTTAAGACCAAGCGCTACGCTCAGATCATTCGTAAGGATAAACAACGACACATCTTCGCTGATTGGAAAGAACTCCGTCGCACCATAGTTCCCTTCAAGAAGATCACAAATGGCTTCTTCATGCATTGTTCCTTCCGCCGGCAGTGCATAGATTACTGGTTCCTTTCCCGGCTTCATCAGAATCGCATTCATTGTGTTTTTTTCCATAATAAACTCCTTTTTCCATTCTCTTTTTTCCCTCTGAATTTTATCTGCTTCTGTCAGCTGCTTTACTACCGACAGATACACGAAGAACTGCTTGCGAAACCTTGCTTTTTATGGTATCATAGCTTCAAGGAGATGGGCTTGCCTAGAATGTACGTAAGCTTTTACATATGTCTAACCTACTTTTTTTATACGGGAACCTGATTTGCTTTTGTGGCTGCTGAATCGTCTTTGAACGAATAGCAAAATCACGACTTAGGGTACCCACCTGCGAGCTGCAGGTCTTAGGCATAGAAAGACTACGGCATTTCGGACACCATCTTTGAAGAGGATCTGCTTTTGGGCAGATCCTTTTCGTTTGCCCAAACCATATTTCACTTTTCTTTATCTTCCGCAAGGAGATGCGCCTTCGTAATAATCGCCTCGCCAAAACGTGCCTTCAGCCCGTCAATTGTGCTGTAGAGTTCCTTCTGCTTTTTATCTTCATTAAAAAGCGAGGCTTGTATATTTTCCGACAGATTGCTGCCACTGATACCAAGGAGACGAATGCTCTCCTTTAAGCTGATTCCATGAAAAAGATCGACAGCTGTACGATAAAGCACCTCATCGTAGTTTGACGGTTCCAGGAGCGTCCTGCTGCGTGTAAACGTGTGAAAAGACGCTGTACGCACTTTGATATTAACCGTTCGCGCCTTTATACCGATTTTTCTGAGACGCCAGCCAACTTTTTCAGCCAGTGCCAAAAGTTGTTTTTCCGCCTGAGCCTTTGTGAGCAGATCTTTTTCAAAGGTGATTTCTTTTCCTACAGACTGTGCTTCCCGGCTTGTCTCAACTTCACGCTCATCGCGGCCATTTGCCAGATCGACTAGCTGAATTGCTGTTTTTAATCCCAAAAAGGCTTCTAGTTTATGAACATCAGCTACAGCAACCTGACCAATCGTTTCATATCCAAGAGCGCTGAGTTTTTCCCCTGTTTTTTTTCCAACACCCCATATGCGGCAAATCGGCAGATTCGCCAGTGTCTGCTGTATCTTATCTTTTTCAACAATCACAAGACCATCCGGTTTTTTAAGATCCGAGGCCAGCTTAGCGATAAATTTATTGGGTGCGATACCGACAGAGGCTATAAGTCCAACCTCTGACTGTATCGCATTTTTTAGTTTCATCGCATAGCTCAGCCGATCTTTCATGAGGTGTTCCATCCCCGTGATATCAAGAAAAGCTTCATCAATAGAGAGTGGCTCGATACACGGTGAGAATCGGGCAAAGATCGAAAATATCTGCATCGATACCTCTTGATAGTGCTCATGGTCACCTGTAACAAATATCCCTTTTGGGCAGCGACGACGAGCTTCACTCATTGCCATTGCCGAGTGTACTCCGAAGTGCCGTGCTTCGTAGGAGCATGTGGACACAACCCCTCGTGTTGATAATCCGCCTACAATTAATGGCTTTCCGCGATATTCCTCATGGTCACGTTGCTCGACCGAGGCAAAAAAAGCATCCATATCCACATGCATAATCCAGCGCTCCATATTGCCACTTCCTTACTTCATATAAACAAATTCCGTATTTCATCTTCCGACAACTTCGATAAAAAATTCCCCCCTGGCTGAATCATCTGATCAATAAGTGCCTTTTTCTTTTGCTGCAGCTGGAAAATCTTCTCCTCAATTGTATCTTTAGTAATAAATTTCAATACCTGAACATTTTTTTTCTGTCCAAGACGGTAGGCACGATCCGTTGCCTGATCTTCCACCGCCGGATTCCACCACGGATCGTAGTGAATGACCATATCTGCACCGGTAAGATTAAGCCCTGTGCCACCCGCTTTGAGCGAGATAAGAAATACCGGCTGCGTCCCAACATTAAATTCTTTTACAAGTCGCACACGTTCCATTGCCGGTGTTTGTCCATCAAGATATTTATAGGGAATCCCCATATTTTTCAGTTTATCACCAATAAGGTGCAGCATCGTTGTGAACTGCGAGAAGATCAGCATACGATGACCTGCTTCACGGGCATCAGCTACAACTTCCTCCAGCATATCGAGCTTACCGCTGCCGCCTGTATAGTTTTCGAGAAACAGAGATGGATGGCAGCAAATCTGGCGAAGCCTTGTAAGAATAGCCAATATCTTGATATGACTTTTGGCAAAGCCATGTGCTGCAAGCTCCTGCTTGAACTCTTTCTTCGCCTGAACAAGATAGGACATGTACACCTTGGCCTGCTTTGCTGTCATTTCATTTAACATCTTGCCTTCGACTTTATCCGGCAGTTCCTTTAACACATCTGTTTTCATGCGACGCAATATAAACGGCGCAATATGACGGTTAAGATCGGTCAACGCATGCTTGTCCTTCGCACGAACAATCGGCGTTTCAAAGCGCTGTTTGAAATTTTTATGTGAGGAAAGATATCCCGGCATAAGGAAATCAAAGATCGACCAGAGCTCGGTAAGCGTATTTTCAATTGGTGTCCCCGTCAGAGCAAAATACCCCGATGTTTTGAGTCGTTTTACCGCCTTGGCATTTTGTGTCCCCGGATTCTTTATATGCTGCGCTTCATCAAGAAAACAATAGCGAAAATGATGCTGTTCGTAAATATCGATATCACGTTTCAACATATTATACGTCGTAATAACAAGATCTACCTGCTTCGTTGTTTCCAATATTTCCCGCCGTTCCTGCTTTGTTCCGGCAACAACGACAGCCTTCAAACTTGGCACAAAATGTTGTACTTCATCCAGCCAATTGTACATGAGTGATGTCGGAGCAACAACAAGTGACGGCGCAGCTCCGTCTTTTTGCTGGGACAGCAAAAAAGTCAAAACCTGCAGTGTCTTTCCTAGTCCCATATCATCTGCAAGAATACCGCCAAGCCCATAATGTGCCAGTGTCGACAGCCAGCAAAATCCAGTCACCTGATAATCACGCAGTACACGTACAAGTTCCTTTGGTACAGGAATATCACTGTCCACTGGATTTTTCAGATCACGGACCACCTGTTTGAAGGCCTTATTACGTTCAAGCCGCAAGCCATCTTCCTCACGCGCAAGCGTATCGATATAAACAGCCTTGGCCAGCGGAAGTTCAACAACATTCGAGTTATCCGCTTTGATACCAGCATTTTCCACAAAATCCGCCAATCCACCGAGCTGCTGTTCCTCAAGCGAAATAAATGTACCATCCTTTAAACGATGGTAACGCCGCTTCAGGCGATACGATGAAAGAATATCCAAAAGCTCATTCATATTAAAATCCTGATTTTCCAGAGAAACCTCTAACATATTCTCATCATTCACACTTACGCCAGCTGTAACCTTTGCCATTTGTTGTACTGGTCGACGACGGAAAGACTCTGAATAGTATATATCTGCAATCTCCGTAAGCTTCGGTAATGCTTCCGTAAGAAAATCATAGCTGCGAGCCTCATCATCCTGTACAAGCTGATCTTTCTCCTCCCGAAATGCATACTGCTTAAAAAATCGCAGAATCTGGCGTTCTGTAATTGCATCCCGGATAAGGAGCTTTTCACTCTTGTTTTTTTCCGGAGGAGCTTCTGTAATCGGATTGAATGCAACATCAGCATAGCGAAAAATCGTCTTTGCTGCGATACCATCACGAAAATAATCAAAATAGATTGAAGCCGTAAGCGGCATAATCTCAAATCGATTCAAAAAAGATGGTGCAACCTTTACATTTGCAATTTTTTCAATTTCCGGCATGACCGTACTAAAAAAATCACCCATACGCTTCGGCTCAATCTTCAAATACTTCGAGTTTTGAAAGGATTGGATGAGTGGTTTTGCGTACTGCGAAAATTCTTCATCGACTTCATAGATAATATCATTCATGAGAAAATGACTGTAGGAAGCATCCAATACGATAAGACCCTCCGCCTGCAGTGCAATTCTGCCACTCAGCGCATGATCATCTACCTGCAGTGCGATTGGTGGACGTCCTTTTGCAATAGAAACCTTTCTCTCCTGAAATTCATTGAGCACCAGTACAAATTTTTGCTCACCCATAATATTAAAGAATTTTTGCAAATTGCTGCGTGACAGCTTGAAACGCTTCTGTTCAAAAATACTTGTCTGCGTTCCGTATGATGAACGAAAATATGTACTATACGAAGCTATGCTCGACTCATCATCATAAGCCATACGAAGCAATTCCCATACTTCCTGTGACGTTCCTTCCGCAAATTTATCCAATCTGCTGTCTATTGTAAGTGCCTTGCCAAAAGCAAGCTCGCTGCTTCCCATCATACAAGTGATAAGGGCCTTAATGTTGCGAACTACATACTCTTTTTCCCTGCCAATACGAAGTTCCAGCCAGCACGTTGTATTACTGTACTCGCGGCTCACACAAAGTTTTGGTATAAGTGTAAGTGGCTGCCGTTCTGCGCCTTTGTCCAATATCGCATCGGAAAAGAAGGAGAACAGCCGCCCGCCTTCGCCCAGCCTCTGATCGCTTGCCATGTTCTCGCTCTGCGAATTCTGAATAGCTTTCAGGAGTGCTACCACATGCTTGCAAGCTCCTGAGTAAAGCATCGCTGCCGGACAGTCACAGGCATACTCATCGATACAGTCACCGTTTTTTGACAAAACTGTGCTTACTTCATAGGATTCACTTCCATGTACAACCGCACGATAGCTTAAAACATCCAAATCCGTTTTAGATATCGCCCCGACTGCACCATTTTCATAATACTTACACCCACGTGTATACGCAGCATCATTGGCCACTGAGCGAATCTCAATATCTTTTAGCATATTTATCTCCTCTGCCATATTACGGCAATCGTTTCTATCGTACCGGCATTTTGCCGGAGCTTCTAAACAACTTGGTATGGTACACAGACTTTTTTCTGCATAAGTCTACTTTATTTTGCGTATTTTATATGCATATGATAAAATCATCATAGCTAGACTATATATCCTTTTATTTTAACATTTATTTTTTAAGGGGTAAACTCCCTTTCAGAGAAAGATGGTTTTAATTCTACATGTATGAACATACTAGATTCCTCATTATCCGCCTGAGCTCCATAGGCGATGTCCTGCATGCGACAACAGTCGCTCATAATCTAAAAAAGAAATACCCCTCCTGCCATATTACCTGGATCGTAAGCAGGATGTCCAGCGAGCTTCTCCGATACAACCCTGATATTGACGAACTCTTCATCTGGTCACGAGAGAAATTTGAAGAAGCTCTTTACAGTGGACACTGGAAAATCGTCAGAGCTTCCATAAAAGCACTCTGTATCTTCTTTGCCCACCACACCTTTGATATTGCCCTGGATATCCACGGTCTCCTCATGACCGGTATTATCACTCGCATGAGCCATGCTAAAAGGCGTATCGGTATGTACCACGCGCGAGAGTGCAATCGTTTCTTCATGCAGGAACGCGGACCAAAAATAAATAGTCCGCACAAAATCCATCATTATATGTCTGTCCTTGCTGCGCTTGACGGCGAATCATCGCCTCACTATGATTACGATCTCATACTGAAGCTGCCACCGGCAATTGATGACTTTGCCTTGCAGTTTTTTGCCACAAATGGAATTGACACTTCTCGCAAAATTCTCATGGTCAATCCTTATACAAGCTGGCCTGATAAAAACTGGGGGATAGATAAGTTCACAGCTTGTCTCTCCCTTTTCCCAACAGATATACAGCTTATTCTTTGCGGTGCACCAGGTGACCGGGATGCAATCGCTGATATTATCGCCAGACTTCCCCGTCCTGCCTTGTCCATTGCCGGAAAGACAACTCTATTGGAACTTGCAGCCCTTTTCCAACAGGCAGACCTGCTGCTAAGCGGCGATACAGGTCCGCTGCACATCGCTACTGCGCTTGGTCTTCGCACAATAAGCCTATGGGGGCCAACACGTCCGGAAATGTACGGGCCCCTTGTTGGCGACCATACATTTATTTGCAGCGACAATGTTTGTGTAAACTGTTGCAAAACGAAATGCCACCTTCATACAAATGCCTGCATGAATGCTATCGATCCTGTCATTGTTGCTAAAAAAGCACTTGACCTTTTAGACAAATAAAATAAATATAAAAAGAAGGCTGCAAATTATTCCCGATTTGCAGCCTTTTTTTGGAAAGGTCCTTATATATTTTTCAATTATCATTGAACATTTTTTAAGCAGCTAAAAAAAACATGCCATGAGATAACTCCCCGACATGAAATTCATGAGTTTCAACACCGCAATCTTTCCATGAATACATTATACCATAATCGCCGGATATAGCCAAAGACATTTATGTTCATTCCTTCATAACTGCATAAACTTAACGAACAACAACTTTTCTGCTATACTAAAAGAAAGAACTTGGGGGGATAACCTATGAATGAAGATATTGACGTAAGTGTACCACACGGAGTGGATCAAAATATAAAAATGGATATACTCGGCATGATTCATCTTGCTCAGAATCCATTCGAAATCATTTATCACATAGCCAAATATCTTGAAGAAACCTCTTCTGAGGCTGGTTATGCCGATATCGTCAAAGATAATATACAATCTGTCTATGGCCTTGCTTTGGGCAATAAAACACTTCTACAGGATGAACTGCAGGAAGTTATCGAACGAGGTAAGCGTATCAAGGAAGCGTATGATACCGGTGACTTTTCTGATGAAGAAAAGAAACGCATTGAATTTGCCGTTGTGCTCCATCGCAAACACGCGGAACATCTCAAAGCACAAATTCACATGAAAGAAATTGAAAAAACCGAAAACCACTAAAAACGAAGCCAGGCAGTTGATGATGAAACTAAAAAAGTACCCATAGATAGATCACAGGAAAAAAATTTGAACTGACCCCAATAAGTTAGACCTAAATCTAACTTATTGGGGTCACATCAGTTTTCCATCTATGGGTACTTTTTTATATAATACAAGATAAATAGAGGAATGTATATGATTAAAATTAAATTATTACTAATAGCACCGCTATTACCTCGTCTTACCTCTTTCGTCAATCCAACAGACTCATTTATTTAATCTTTCCTTAAATAACACCTTCCAGATGCAGCATGATCTGAGCGATAATCGTTGCAAAAACAAAAGTTCCTGTATAAATTGCAAGTGCAACAACAATGATGCGCCACGACATTTTTCTAAACATATCGATATCTTTACCAACAGTGAGTCCGGCATAGGAAAGCACAACCGTACAAAGTGCAAGAAAATCAACTTTATCTACATAATATGTAACAAAGCCAGCGACTGGTGAAATCGGAGTAGAAACCAGGATTGCCAGAATAGAAACCCAGAAAACCATTGGTAAATGCCCTGGTAAAATTTTTGCCAAAAGAATGCCCCCAACAGTAATGGCTACAATACATCCACATCCTAAAAAAGCATCCAGCGGCGCTATGCCATAGCCCGTAATACAGACAGCGGTACTAATAAAGCCAGCAACAACAAAAACAAGTATCTCTTCGATAAAACTCATAGTTGCTCACGCTCCTTTTTTTTAGGTGCCAAAATCGGAGAAAGTTTTTTATAAAAATAATTTGTAAGCGGTAATGAAACAAACAAGCAAAAATAAATACCCACAATGGTTGTTAAAAGATTGCTTGCCCCCGCATACATGAGTATCTCTGCCTTCTGTTCCGGGAATACTGTGCTAATAGCACCTGTAGCCGCTGCCATCATACTGCCGGAACCAACACCGGCTCCCATAGCTAGTGCATAGGGATGGAATATATGAAGGGCAGCAAGAAATCCAGCGATAAGTCCGACCCAGATCGCGCCAAACACAGTACCACAAATATATATTGCCATGACCCCGCGTCCTTCAGGAGAAGAAAGGCCATACTTCTCAGCGATAATGGCAATGTTCGGTTCACGATCAATAGAAAAAGTGGCACCAACAGATTCCCGACCCAGTCCTAGTGCAATAGCAATAGGCAGACCAAGTATCACTGTCCCCATAAAATGACCAAGTTCTTGCACACAAAGAGCAAAGCCCGCATTAAGAACTTTAATAAGTGCCGGGCCTATGACAACCCCTAGTTTAGTGACAAGAATCATGGTCATAAGGCCAAGGACTGCTGTTGCATGGGAAGTTTCCACCTCCTTAAAAACTTTGAGCTTTGGCAGACTGATGATTGTCCCAATCACCATTGCATAGAGCATAGGCAGAAAAAGCAGTACTCCTGGACCTAAAGAGATCTTTTTTGTACCTATCCATTCGCAAATGATTGCCAATATCAGAACAATGAAATGGATTTTCCAGTTTTTAATGATACTCATAATTATACCTCTCTTTACTTTATTGTAATTTTATAGCAAAATCACCCAAATAAGTTATCACAAAAATAAAAACTATCCAACATAGTAGCAAAATCCTGTAATACTTGTTATTATAAAGAGGAACAATGTCCATGTCAAATCAAATCATATAGATGTTGTTTATATACATAAAATTTATTGTTTTAAAAGGAGCCTGAGTATATTGTATACAGAATTAAAACAAAAAGTTTACGATTCCATGTTGGCAAATCATGAAGAAATCTGTGCACTGGCAGATGCGATTGCAGCGGAACCAGAACTCGGCTTCAAAGAAGAAAAAACCGCAAAAAAAATAGCGGATTTCTTTGCGAAGCATGCTATTCCCTACACGAACAGACTTGCCATTACAGGTGTCAAAGGCATGCTGCATGGAAAAAGTTCTAAACGCCGTATAGCAATACTTGGAGAACTTGACGCTGTTCCTTGCCCAAATCACCCATTAGCTTCCAAAGAGACCGGTGCTGCGCATGCTTGTGGGCACAACATTCAACTCGCCATTATGGCAGCCTGCGCTGTCGGCCTAAAAGAATCTGGCGTTCTAAATGAGCTGGATGGCGATGTTATTCCATTTGCTGTTCCGGCAGAAGAATATGTGGAAATCTCTTACCGGAATCAGTTGCGTGATCAAGGAAAACTGCATTATCTCTGTGGTAAGGAAGAACTTATTCACATAGGAGCCTTTGATGATATCGATATGTCTATGATGATGCATGCTTCTATGTCCGGCAATGGCAAACGGGTTATCGATACTGGCGGTACCAGTAACGGTTTTATTGGCAAGCTCATACGGTTCAAGGGAAAAGCCGCTCATGCAGCTGCCTCACCGCATGATGGGGTCAATGCACTTAATGCAGCTATGCTTGCGATCAATGCTGTCAATGCGTTGCGTGAAACTTTTCGTGAAGAGGATTATGTTCGCTTTCATCCGATTATTACCAAAGGTGGTGACTCTGTTAATGTAGTTCCTGCCAATGTACATATGGAAAGCTATGTACGTGCCAAAACTGTGCAGGCAATGATTGAAACCAACAAGAAAATTAATAAAGCTATCAAATATGCAGCAATGTCCGTCGGTGCTGAAGCTGAAATACAGGATCTGCCCGGACAGCTTCCTATGATCAATGACCGACAGCTTAATGTTGTTTACGAGGCCAATGTAAAAGCTCGATTAGGCGAAAACGCTATCATTCATCTCGGGCATCAGGCTGGCAGCACCGATATGGGCGACCTCGCGCATATTATGCCGGTAATCCATCCTTGGTTTGGCGGAGGCACGACAGGAATCGTCCACTCCGCAGATTTTAAAGTTACAGATCCTGAAATGGCCTATTTTCTTTCGGCAGCAACTATGACAGATACTATAATCGATTTGCTGGCTGATGGAGCTGTTGGTGCTGAAAATATTCTCCGCGATTACCAGCCACGCATGACAAAAGAAGAATATCTAAAGTATCTAGGGGCCATCAGATAAATTCAAAATAAGATTTGAAGGAAAACCCTTCGTGTTTTTTTAGTATGAAATAAAGACACTTATCAATTTCTGTGATATAGGTCAGATGAGACGCTCTCATTTGGCCTGTTTTTTATGCACAAATTTCAGTCCAGTAAAACTTAAAAACAGCTGACTCCTGTTCAAATACAGAAATCAGCTGTTAGTTGCTTAACATTCTTCTTATATTGTCCGTGTCCTAGTGTTAACTTTAACCTGCTGGCTTCGTTTTATTTTTATTCGTTTTTATCTGCTTTTTCAACGGCACAGTCACTAAGCTTACGCAAAAACGCATAGCAAAGTAAGTGATCGGCTTCTCCTTTTATTGTATTAAAAGCTGCTAGAACCTGATAGCTTTCTCCCGTTCTTGTCGTATATAAATATTGAATTTGCTTTGTCTTTTTTTCTATGTAGGAACATTCAACCGCACGGATAAGAAGCCGCATCGTTTCTGCATCAAGTAATTGTCCAAGATCACCACCAGTTGCCTGCATAAATTCTTCTTTTGTCATGTCATTTAATTCATAAATCCCCCGGCTCAAAAAGTGCGCCCACAATGTACCATCACGTAACTCATAGACTCCAAAGCCTGCCGGTATATTGTCGAAGAGTGTCTCCAGTTCCATCGTCTTATCTTGCAGCTCTGTAATGTCCTCCATCGCCAGGTAAAAAAGCTGACGGTCCTTTTCTGTAACAATCGCACTTGCCCGTACATGCAGCCACATAGTCCTGCCATTGTCGCAGCAGCGCCGTATGCGGCATTGTGCCCCTGCAGCCTTTTCACGTGTCAGCGAACACTGCAGCATATCCATGAATGCCACCCGATCTGCCTTATGAATATAGTCCATTACCTGTCGTCCTCTTGCATAAAAAAAATTTTTTTTTTACACAAAAAAATCAAAAAAAAAAAAAATTATATATCAACAACTCAATCAACTCACTCTCCTCTTATTTCTCACAACAAATACACACACACACATT
>DCFY01000026.1 GCA_002315155.1 Megamonas sp. UBA1792 | reverse complement strand
ATGTTTATTGTGTAGAAAAACTGGGTATGTGCATTCTTGAAAAAATGAAAAAACAAGAAATGAAGAGGCTCTATGATGATATTGAACTTCCGCTTGTTGAGGTGCTTGCTGATATGGAAGCAAATGGTATCTATGTGAATAGAAAGCACCTGGAAGTAATGTCAATTGAAGTCAATGAGAGAATTGATGGATTGTTAGCAGAGATACATGCATTGGCCGGTATAGAGTTTAACGTGAATTCGCCGAAGCAGTTGGGCGAGGTGCTTTTTGACCGACTCTTTCTGCCTGCTGTAAAAAAGACAAAGACAGGTTACTCGACAAATGCAGAAGTCTTGGAGACATTGCGTATGGCACATCCAATTGTTGAAAAAATATTGGATTATAGATTGTGGAACAAGCTCAAAACAACGTATCTTGATAGTCTGGGACTACTTATAAGTGAAAAGACAAAGCGGATTCATACGACATTTAATCAGACGGTGACAGCGACAGGACGTCTTAGCAGTTCAGATCCAAATCTACAAAACATACCAGTTAGAACAGACGCTGGTAAAAAGATTCGTGAGTTATTCGAGCCTGGTGAAGGCTATGATTATCTTTTATCAGCTGATTATTCGCAGATCGAGTTGCGTTTGCTGGCAGATATGTCGCAGGATAAAAATTTTGTTGAGGCTTTTAATGAAGAACAGGATATTCATATACGGACGGCATCGGAGGTATTTGGTATATCCATGGCTGAGGTGACGAGTGAAATCCGCCGTAAAGCGAAAGCTGTTAATTTTGGTATTGTCTATGGTATCAGTGATTATGGTTTATCAAAGGACCTTCATATATCACGTAAGGAAGCTGCTGAATATATAAACAGTTATTTTGAAAAATGTGCTGGAGTCAAGTCGTTTATCGATAAGACAGTAGATGATGCTCATAAAAATGGTTTTGTCACGACAATTTTTGGTAGGAAACGTTATTTGCCAATGATCAATAGTTCGAATTATAACCAACGAACATTGGCAGAACGCATGGCAATGAATACACCAATACAGGGATCGGCTGCGGATATTATCAAGCTGGCGATGCTGGGAGTATATAAGGAGCTTTGTAAGAAAAAACTAAAGAGCCGTATGCTATTACAAGTGCATGATGAACTTGTACTTGAGGTACCTGAGGATGAAGTACAAGTGGTATCGGATATTTTGCACAGTACGATGGAAAATGTCGTAAAACTTTCAGTTCCGCTTACGATTGATATCAATAAAGGTAAGAATTGGGCAGAAGCCAAATAATGGGGGAAATACAATGCCGGAAATGCCAGAGGTTGAAATCATAAGAAGGTCCCTCATCAATAAGTTGAAGGGGAAACAGATTGTTCAAATAGAAATTTTATTGGCGCGTCAGATTAAATGGCCGGATAAGGATGGTTTTGTGGCTATGACGGTTGGGCGCCATATTATTGATATCGGGCGTAAAGGTAAGTATTTGCTGTTGCTGTTGGATAATGGCAATACAATTGTGTTTCATTTACGCATGACAGGCCGCCTTTGCTATACATTAAAAGAAGCTTCGCAGGATCTTTATAAAAGAATTATCTTTTTGCTTGATGATGGTAATCTGCTTATTTATGCGGATACACGTACGCTGGGGACTATCTATGCACTGGCACCAGGAGAGGAATGGCGTATAGAAGGTCTTTCCCATATGGGGATGGAACCTTTGACGGAGGCTTTTACCGAAGGTTATTTGTACGATATTATGTACAAGAGTAAGGCAAAGATCAAATCGTTCCTGCTTAATCAGAAGAAAATCAGTGGATTAGGAAATATCTATACAGATGAGTGCTTGCATATGGCTGGAATTCATCCTTTGCGTTTAGCCGGTTCTTTAATGAAAAGTGAGATTGCTCAGTTGCATATGGCTATTAATAAAGTTATTGCAGATGGTATTCGGGATGGTGGAACAACTTTTCGTGACTACCGTAATGGAGAAGGGGAAAAGGGTCATCATCAGGAAAATCTTTTTGTCTATGGACGCAATGGCAAACCATGCAAAGTTTGTGGGACAGTAATCGAGAAAATCGTTGTTGGTGGTCGTGGTACGCATTTTTGTCCAAACTGCCAAAAACTCAGGGAGGAGAGCTGAAGTGTTTATTATTGGATTGACTGGTGGAATTGCCAGTGGTAAGAGTACTGTGAGTAAAATTTTAGCAGAACAAGGTGCCATAATACTTGATGCGGATGCGGTTGCACGTACACTGTCTATGCCGCATAAAGCAGGCTGGAACTTGTTCGTTGAACATTTTGGTTCATCCGTATTACTTGAAAATCAGTGTCTTGATCGTGCAAAGATTGGTCAGATTGTCTTTGCTGATAACAAGGAGCGTGAATGGGTCAATAACATGATGCACCCGCAGATTGAAGCAGAACTGCAGAGTCAATTAATAAGATTGCGGGCAGAAAATGTGAAGATTGTTGTGCTGGATGTTCCGCTTCTTTTTGAGACGAAACTGGATGTTTTTGTCAATACAATATGGGTGGTTTATGTTACTCAAAAGATACAGATGCAGCGACTTATGAAACGCAATGATTTGTCAGAAAAGTTAGCACGACAGCGTATTGCTTCACAAATATCTTTAGAGGAAAAAGTGAAAAGGGCAGATCTTATTATTAATAATACGGAAAATGTTGAAAAAACACGACAACAGGTAGTAACTGCATGGGAAAAAATCTGGAAGGAGAAGATAAAACAATGACGGAGTCTTTTCGTGAGCGTTTGCAGTTACGACAGAAAAAAGAAAAACGAAAAGATCAGTTGATTCTTCTTGTAATAGGCTGTCTGCTTCTATTTCTACTAGGCTGTTTTATTATGCAATCAGATTTTATTCAACGCCGATATTTCTATCCGTATCCATACCAGTCTCTTATTAATAAATATGCTAGAGAATATCATATAGAAAATACTCTTGTAGCAAGCGTAATCATGAATGAGAGTAAGTTCAAGAATGAAGTCCATTCAGAGCGTGGTGCTGTCGGTCTTATGCAGCTTATGCCGGATACGGCAAAGTGGATTGCTGTGCAGATTGACGATCCAGCCTATAACATGGAAAAATTACATGAACCAGAGACAAATATACGCTATGGTACATGGTATCTAGCATCGCTTAAGAAAGAATTTGAGGGCAATGATATTCTTGCGCTTGCAGCCTATAATGCCGGACGTGGCAATGTCCATGATTGGATGAAAAAATATGGGTGGAATATGACTTTTAAAAACATAGAACAAATTCCTTATATAGAAACACGCGAATATGTAACCAAAGTATTGAAGCATCGGGAAAAATATCAAACCTTGTATAACAATGATTGACAGTGCTTTTTTGATGTGATATTATGAAACAAGAAAAAGAAAATATGCCTTTGAAATTGGTCCTGTGAGGCTGATAAGGGGAGCTTGTAATTTAGCAGTAGTAGAGATGTAACTATCTAGCTTTCTTGTGCCTTCGCATGAGAGAGCTTTTTTTATTGCCTTGAAGGACATACCATTCTTTTTCTTGAAAGTTTATGCATAAATGGTGTATAATTATTTATGCTAATTCTAGGAGGGTGATTGACTTGGGAAAAAATAGTGTATCCCTGCGGGGGAAGAATATTCTGGGACTTGAATATTTTTCAACAGATGAAATTGATTTAGTATTAGAAACAGCAAAAGAAATGAAAAACATTATTCATCGGGATATTAAAAAAGTTCCTACGCTTCGCGGAAAATCGATAGTGAATTTATTTTATGAGCCAAGTACGCGCACAAGAACTTCCTTTGAACTTGCAGGAAAATATCTTGGAGCAGATGTTGTAAATATAACTGCTAGTACAAGCAGTATTGTGAAAGGTGAAACCTTGCGCGATACACTGCTGACAGTTGAAGCTATGGGAGTTGATGCAATTGTTATGCGTCACAAGGCCGAGGGTGCAGCAGAGTATGCGACGAAGGTTGTAAGCCCGGTCATTGTAAACGCCGGGGATGGTGCTCATGCACATCCTTCACAGGGATTGCTGAATCTCTTCACGATTATGGAGCATAAAGGGTATTTAGCAGGCAATAAAGTTGCAATCATTGGTGATGTTTTGCACAGCCGTGTTGCTCGCTCAGACATATGGGGAATGAGGAAAATGGGCATGGAAGTTCATCTTGCTGGGCCGAAGACCTTGTTGCCTCGTTTTTTGGCAGAGGAACCAGGCATTTTTGTTCATGATCGCATTGAAGAAGCAATTGAAGCAGCAGATGTTATTAATGTGCTTAGAATTCAGCTGGAACGACAGAAGTCAGGACTTTTTCCATCAACAAGAGAGTATGCACGCATCTTTGGGTTGAATAAAAAACGATTGTTATTGGCAAAAAAAGATGTGCTCGTACTTCATCCGGGGCCAATGAATAAAGGCGTTGAAATATCACCAGATGTTTCTTATGGAGATAATTCAGCGATTCAGGAACAGGTACAGAATGGTGTAGCAATACGTATGGCACTTTTGACTTTGATCTTGACGGGAGGAAAAAACATTGAAACTAATGCTTAAAGGTGGACGAGTAATTAATCCAGCAAAAAAATTTGA
>DCFY01000020.1 GCA_002315155.1 Megamonas sp. UBA1792 | reverse complement strand
CATAAAAATAGAGGTACAACGAATATTTCGTCATACCTCTATTTTATATTTCTTATGAATTCAGGATATCGCGGACGATCATATTTACAAGTTTACCATCGGCACGACCCTTTACCTTCGGCATCAACAATCCCATTACCTTGCCCATTTCCTTCTGCGAAGATGCACCGCTCTTTTCAACGGCTTCCTTTATGATGGAACGCAGTTCTTCTTCAGAAAGCTGCTGTGGCAGGTATGGCATCAATACGGCAATCTCAGCTTCCGTCTGTACGACGAGATCATCTCTGTTCCCTTTTTTGAATTCTTCAATCGAATCCTTACGCATCTTGACTTCTTTCATGATGATATCAATTACTTCATTGTCATTAAGTTCTTTTTTATCATCAATTTCGATTTGCCGAACAGCCGAGCGAACCATACGAATAACAGACAAACGCTGTTTTCCCTCTGCCTTCGCTTTCATGGCTGTTTTCATGTCTTCTGTCAACTGTTCTTTAAGTGACATTAAGCCTTACCTCCGTTAAGATTAAGCTCTGAATTTGCGTTTACGAGCAGCTTCGGACTTCTTCTTACGCTTAACACTAGGTTTTTCATAATGTTCACGTTTTCTAACTTCTGCTAAAGTACCCGCTTTCTGGCAAGTACGTTTAAATCTGCGGAGTGCACTATCAATCGTTTCGTTTTTTCCAACTTTGACTTCATTTGCCATTTATTTTCCCCCCCTCCACTTATCATGGGAGTGTATTACACGACTACACCTAAATAGTATACATGAAGTGTAGCGCACGTGTCAACCTTTAACCCGGTGGCCATATCATGGACCGACCGCCGAGAAGATGAAAGTGCAGATGTTTTACGGTCTGACCTCCATCACAGCCTGTATTTACTACAACACGAAAACCCGTTTCATCTATACCAAGTTTTCGGGCAAGTTTTGGTATAACTTCGCATGTGATATGAGCAACCAATTCTTTATCATCAACTTCAACAGCCATCAAACTAGTTACATGTTTCTTCGGAATGACCAGTACATGCACAGGTGCCTGCGGTTCAAGATCCTTAAAGACTACCACAGTTTCATCTTCATAGATAAAATCTGATGATATCTCTTTCTGTGCAATTTTACAAAAAATGCAATCATCTGACATAATGATGCACCTCCCCTCTGTGTGAGGCAAAGACAGCTACATTAATCTGCCCGGGAAAAACATCCTCATTATCATATGTATTCTTCTTTTTATGCAATTGTCCTGCAAAAATCTTTTAACAAATTTTCCCCCAAAGCCCATCTTTATAAAACTTTTCCAAATGCACTGAATAAATTTCACCACATGCAGCTTCATCATCTACATAAACACGGATATAGTTGCCTGTGAGACCATCTTTTACACCCTTATGATCGCTTTCAATCAATACCTCTACTGTCTTATCAATAAAACCTGCATGGAACTCAGCAGCTTTCCTGTCTGCAAGCTGCTGCATACGATGAGCACGGTCCTTCTTGACCGACTCTGCCACCTGATCAGGCATTGTTGCTGCTGGTGTGCCTGTCCGTTTCGAATACGGGAATACATGCATTCTGGCAAAGTTCATTTTTTCAACAAAAGCAAGCCCATCAGCAAACATTTTTTCTGTCTCTCCAGGAAAGCCAACGATGATATCCGTCGATACTGCAACCCCCGGCACTGTGCTTTCCACATGATCAATAAGCGCCGCAAACTGTGCTGCTGTATAGTGACGATTCATCATCCTCAATACGTCATCCGAACCTGCTTGCAGCGGCAAATGCAGATGCTTACTAAAGCGTTTGTCCTCGCAGATCAGATCAAAAAGCTCTGGTGACAGCTCAATCGACTCAAGTGATCCAAGACGCAGGCGCTTAAGTTCAGTTATAGAAAGCACAGCACGCGCTGCATCAACCAGACTTATGTCTTCAGCAAGATCACGCCCATAAGCACCCAGATGAATGCCCGTTAGCACAACCTCCTTGAATCCTGCCGCAACAAGTTTCTTTGCCTCACGCAGTACACTGTCAATATGGCGAGAACGTAAAGGTCCACGCGCGTACGGAATAATGCAATATGAGCAAAAATTTGAACAGCCTTCCTGTATCTTAAGGAACGCCCTTGTACGCTCCGGCATATCAAAAAGTGGAATATCCTCAAATTCCTTCGCTTGCATAATATCTGTAACCTTCGTAAGAATCCCTTTCTCACATGCTGCCTGTTCAACGAGGTCAACAATCCGGCCGCGTTCTTTCGTCCCAATGACGACTCGCACCCCTTCGATTGCTTTGATACTCTCTGGCGAAAGCTGTGAATAGCAGCCCGTCACTGCAATAATTGCTTGCGGATTAAGTCGCTGTGCCCGGCGAATAAGCTGACGAGACTTCTTCTCCCCCAGACTCGTGACTGAGCATGTATTAATAACATAAAAATCAGCTTCTTCACTGAATGGAACAGTTTCATAACCCCGCTTCTTAAAAAGCCCTTCCATTACTTCAGTTTCAAATTGATTTACTTTACATCCTAAAGTCGTTAATGCAACTTTTGACAAACTATTTGCTCCTTCCACCTAAATCACCTTTTTCATACAATACAAGACTGAGTGCCGCGAGTGATGCTGTCTCCGTCCGTAGAATGCGCGGTCCCATTGTTACCGTCTCCACACCAGCAGCTATACACATAGCTGCTTCAGCCGGGCTGAATCCCCCCTCCGGCCCAATAAGTACAACAAAACGTTTTGCTGTCGATTCTTGCAGATAATCAGCAATCGGCTGGTTGGCCCGACCCTCGTAGCACATGAATACAGCTGTATCCATTTCCTGTTTTTGCAGCAATTCCTTAAGGCTTATAATCTTACAAACCGCTGGCTGCATTGTACGGCCACACTGTTTGGCTGCCTCATCTGCAACCTTCTGCCATTTTTTCTGACGAGCCTCACGCTTATCTTCATCATACTTTACGACACAGTTTGCACTCATTATTGGCACAATATGGGCCGCACCAAG
>DCFY01000139.1 GCA_002315155.1 Megamonas sp. UBA1792 | reverse complement strand
GTTTTTGGTGATGTCATCGGAACTTTTGGCGGGTGGGTCATAACCGTATATTATGCAAATCTTAGTTCCAGCCTTTATATGAATTCGATCGATACATTCGTTGTTATCCATGATATGGTAGGGGGCCTCATCAAAGCCGTGGTTTTTGGCGGAGTCATAGCGATATTGGGATGCTATTACGGGCTTAATGCACCGAATGGGGCGGAAGGTGTTGGTAAAGCAACAACACGTTCCGTTGTTGGGTCGATTATTGTAATTTTTATTTCCAATTGTTTTTTGTCGCTTGTGCTTTATCGATGAGGTGGATGTATGATAAAATTAATTAATGTGTGTAAAAGTTTTAAAACGCAAAAAATTCTTAAGAGCATCAATCTTGAAATTAAAGAAGGGGAGACACTCGCGATCATTGGCAGCAGTGGTTCAGGTAAAAGCACATTGCTGCGGCTCATGATTGGTCTTATAAAGCCGACAAGCGGCGAAATTTGGATAAAGGACACGGAGATTTCACAATTGGAAGAGGAAGCACTTGATAAGGTGCGTCTCGGTATGGGAATGGTTTTTCAGTATTCAGCACTTTTTGACTCTATGAAGGTTGGCGAAAATGTTGCTTTTGGTTTGCGTGAACACACGGATTTTTCAGAAGAAAAAATACAGAATATTATTAAGGAAAAGCTGAAGATGGTTGATCTTGAGGGCTATGAAAATGTTATGCCAAATGAACTTTCCGGTGGAATGAAGAAACGGGTGAGCCTGGCCAGAGCAATTGCCTTCAATCCGGAAATTGTTTTTTATGATGAACCGAGCTCCGGCCTTGATCCGATCATGACAGCAAAGATTGATGAACTTATTGTCAGCACACAAAAGGCACTGCATGTTACGTCAGTTGTTGTTACGCACGATATGGCAAGTGCTTATCATATTGCAGATCGGATAGCGATGATTTATGAAGGAGAGATTATTGCTCTTGCCACAGTAAAAGAAATAAAAAAGTCAAAAGATCCTCGTGTCACAGCATTTTTACACGGAATATACATGGAAAAAGAGGAGGATGAGGAATGACAAATGAAGCGAAAGTCGGGGCATTTACACTGCTCGGTATAATTTTAATGGCTTTTATCGTTGTTCATCTTAGTGGATTTAGTTTCGGTGGAGATAAGGACTATAAACTACAGGTGCTTTTCTCACAGGTAAATGGTCTTAAGCAGGGAGCGGTTGTCCGGTATGCTGGTGTTGACGTTGGGAAGGTTACAGAACTTCGACCGACAGATGGTGGAGTAACTGTAACACTTAAAGTGAAAGACGAGATAAAGGTGCCGCGAGAATCTGTTTTCACGATTACTGGTGATGGTCTCATGGGTGAAAAATTCATCAATATTATTCCGACAGAAGAAGATATGGGCGAGTATTTGAAACCGGGTGATGTTGTAACAGGAACACCGGAACGTGGTATGGAGGCGATGGCGAATACAGCAAATGCGACGATGGAAGAAATGCAGGCGCTTGTTCGTTCAATGAATCGGATTATGGGAAATCGTGATGTACAGGATTCGCTTATTCAGACGGCAACAAATCTTAGGGACATTACCTCAGCCTTGTCACGTATGGCAGTGAGCAATGAAAGTGATCTGCGGGTGATGGTACATAATCTCAGCAGGATGTCGCAAAGCCTTATGGAAGCCGCCGACAGTGTGAACCGAATGGTGGATACGTTCTCTGGTGATGGCGAGACTGCAGAAAACCTCCGATTTGCAATAGCAAACTTGTCTAGTACGAGCCAGCGCATCGATAACATGGCTTCAAATCTTGAAGGTGTTGTTGCCGATCCGGGTACAGCAGAAGATCTGCGGGCGGTTATCCACAATGCCCGAGCAGTTACGCAGCAGGCCGATACGATGATGACAAAGGTGAGCAGCATCCATACCGAAGTTGGTGCTGAGATGCTTTATAGTGGCGGGAATAAGGACTGGATGGCAAATGCAGATTTTCGTATCTATTCCGATCCGAATAGTTTCCTGCTGCTGGGCATTGATGATATCGGTGAAGGAAATAAAGCAAACGTTCAGATCGGCAGAGGAAATGGGTATCTGACAGGCCGGGCCGGTATGATTGACAGTAAAGCTGGTGTTGGTGTAGATGCTTATGCAGGAGATAAGTGGAAGATTTCGGCAGAAGCATATGATATGAATAACCTGGCAGTTAAGCTGAGGGCCCAATATGAAGTGGCTGCAGACACGTATGTTGTAGGACAGATAAATGATGTTAATAAGGGCGACAAACGCGCTACATATATAGGACTTCGTCGAACTTTTTAAGATAAAAAAGAGAAATATAGATGGAAAGAAAATAGGGGGATTTTTACGTGAATAAATATAGCAACTGGCATAAAAGACTTACAGCACTTGTAATGGGAGGAATTATGGCTTTGTCCGTGACAAGCGGTGTGGCACTGGCAGCAAATGCAGTGGATCTTACACTGGATGATAGTATTCAGCTGGCCTTGGC
>DCFY01000153.1:5705-6963 GCA_002315155.1 Megamonas sp. UBA1792 | reverse complement strand
AATGTTTATGATGCGAATACAGATATCGTCAATTTGCGTAAGCGTCTGGGTATGGTGTTTCAGCGTCCAAACCCTTTTCCTATGTCTATTTATGATAATGTTGCCTATGGTTGTCGCGTACATGGTTTGAATGATAAAAAAAAGTTGGATGAGATTGTCGAACGGAGTTTGCGTGGTGCAGCAATCTGGGATGAGGTGAAAGATCGATTAAATGCCTCAGCAATGGGAATGTCTGGCGGCCAGCAGCAGCGACTTTGTATTGCGCGTGTCATGGCAGTAGAACCGGAAGTTGTACTTATGGATGAACCTTGCTCGGCTCTTGATCCTATATCGACAATGAAAATTGAGGAGCTTGTAAGTGAATTGAAGAAAGACTATACAATTGTCATGGTTACACATAATATGCAGCAGGCAGCGCGTGTTTCGGACTACACGGCATTCTTTTTGAATGGTAAGCTTATTGAAACAGATGAGACAAACGTGATCTTCACAAAACCTAACAATAAGAAGACTGAAGACTATATTACAGGCCGATTTGGCTGAGAGAGCGGATGAGAAAATGGTTGATAAAACAACGCGGCAGGAGTATATAAAGAATCTTGCTGAAGTACAGGCAAAGGTAATAGAAATGGGCATTGCCGCACGAGAAGCTGTTGAAAGTGCTATGAAGGCCTTTATACAGCAAAACAAAACTATGGCAGCACGAGTGATGCAGGAAGATGACCGTATCGATGATATGACAATTGATATTGAAGATCGTTGTATTTTGCTCATTGCAAAGCAGCAGCCAATCGCACATGATCTTCGTGTAATTGCGACAGGATTCAAGATATCAACAGACTTAGAACGCATTGGTGATCATGCTTTTGATATTGCAAAGACAGCATATGATATTAGTCAAAATGCACCAATGAAAAAACTGGAATTTTTTTATACATCGCAGTTGGGTGACTGTGCTATAGAAATGCTCAATATGGCAATTGAGGCATATGAAAAAGAAGATATCACACTGGCAGAGAAAGTATGTGTCAAGGATGATGAAATGGATGAACTTTTTGCGAAAACGTTTTTTGAGCTATCCAGTCTTGTAACAAATGAAGTGGCAAGAGCACAACAGATTACAGAGCTCTTATTTATTGCTCGGTTTCTTGAGCGCATTGGCGATCACGCGACGAATATTGCCGAATGGGTCATTTACCTTGAAACAGCAGAGCGCATAAGGAAGACAAAGAAATAAAAAAATCAAATAAAGCTGGTT
>DCFY01000153.1:607-5350 GCA_002315155.1 Megamonas sp. UBA1792 | reverse complement strand
AAAACAAAATATCTATAATGAAAAGACGAACGGTTTGGCTATTGTGCGATTATTTTGTGGCCGGGTGGGGAAACTCAAGCAGAAATGTTGTTCCCTGCTGCGGTTTGCTTTTGACAGTGATTTTGCCACCGAACAGAGTGACGAGAAAATGAACAAGAGAAAGTCCAATACCACTGCCTCCGCCGGTACGTGTGCGTGCTTTGTCTGCACGATAAAAGCGTTCAAAAATAAAGGGAAGGTCAGTGGCTTCAATGCCAATACCATTATCTTTTATGAAAATGAGAGTTTTGCTTTCTGTAACTTGACAGGAAAGTGTGATCGTTCCCTGAACGGGTGTATATTTAATGGCATTTTCTGTGAGGTTTATGAGCATCTGCAAAAAAAGATCTCTATTTGCGGAGATGACAGCAGGCTCAATTGGCAGAAACAGTTGCAGAGTCTGTTGTTTATCTTCAATTTGCTTTTGCAGTTTGGTCTGTACGGTCATGAGAATTTCTTTACAGCTAAATATGGTGACTTGTATTTGCTGACGATACTCAGCACTATCAAGTTTAGCAAGTTGTAGGAGATCTTTAGTGAGGCGGTTCATGCGCTGGGCCTCTTTATAAATGATCGCAATAAATGCTTTGCTTTGTTTTGGATCGGAAAAGTCGTCATCAAGAAGTGTTTCGGCAAAGCCGGAAATTGATGTGAGTGGTGTAGCAATTTCATGGGCGGCATTAGCAACGAACTCGGTTTGCCGAATGGAAAGTTCCTGTAGCAGGGAGATATCGTGAAAGACGCTAAGTACGTTAAGCTCTTTTTCGTTGGGGAAAGGGGCAAAAAAGACAGAAAAAGTTTTTTTTGTCTGATCAATAACGAGCGGAAAAATAATTGATTTTGAGGCTTTCGTTGCAAGGACTTCCTGAGCGGTTGTGCTTAGCAATGTACTACCAATGGCATTGATACTGTTTTTTCCCAGAAGGGCTGGTGTGAGACGGAAAAGTTCTCGGGCTTGACGATTCGCTGTCATGATGCGCCCCTGTGGATCAATGAGTATAACGCCGTTATCCATGTTTTCGAGAATAAGGGCCTGCTTGTGAGCTTCGGCCTCGGAGGTTCGGATTCTTTTTGCGAGATGACTTGTGAGTTTGTTGATGGTACGAGCAAGAATTTCCAGCTCATCTCCGGTGTGGATATGCAGGCGGCGTTTCAAATTGCCGTTTGTGATTGCTAGTGCATCTTTGGTCATTTGGAGAATCGGACGAATCTGTCGGTTTGCCAAGAGAAATCCGGCAAACGTTGCGAGAAGGACAGCGATGAGAAGACCAAGTAAAATTGCATTTTTTATCTGGAGATATGAGTTTTCAATTGGTGCTAGTGAAGAGGCTGTACGAATAATGCCGAGGAGCACTCCGTTTTTGTAAACCGGAACTGCAACATAAAGCATATTTTCATTCAGTGTGTCGCTATGACGTATAGCAGTGCTGTATGGTCCCTGAAAGGCCCCCTGCACCTCTGGGCGCATAAGATGATTGTCGAGTGCGTCTGCGGGTTCGGAAGAGTCGATGAGCACGGTCCCTGCATTGTCAAGCAGAGTAATACGGAGTGCAGTGGCATTACTGATTTCATTGATTTTTCTGTTGAGCTCCGAAGTAGAAGCAGATGATGAAATCTGTTCAGCTAATGTGATTTCAATGATTTGTGCATTTGTAATAAGATTAAGTTTTTCTTTTTCCATATTTTCTGTGGCAAAGAATTGTAAAAGATAAATGCCTAGAAAAGAAAGTAATAAAACGCTAAGCAGGACAAAAGAGAAAACGAAGCGACGACGAATCTTCGATTTAAGCATAGAAAGCCTTCTTTCTAAAGATGATAAGATTATTGTATCACAGCTGAAGGAAAAAAGAGGCGGGTTTAACAAAACCTTAACATTCCCATAACAACTTATCATACTACATCGGGTAGAATGAATTTAGGTTAAAACATTACATGAAACATCAAACCATAGGAGGATGAGAAAATGTTTTTTGGTAAAAAAAGAAAGTTAATAGCAGTTTTAGGGGCTTTAATGGTTAGTGCAATGGTATTCACTGGTTGTGGCGGTTCGCAGGATAAAGCGGCTGACGATAGTGCGAAATCAGCAACAGCTGCTTTGGAAGGAAAGATTAGTGCATCGGGTTCGACAGCACTTTTGCCGCTTCTAAAACCGGCGCAGGAAGAATTCCAGAATAAGAATGCAAAGGTCACGGTTAATATTGCTGGTGGTGGTTCTTTTACAGGGATGAATCAGGTAGCAGAAGGCTCCGTGCAAATTGGAAATTCCGATGTTGATTTGCCGGCCGAATATAAAGATAAAGGACTTGTTGATCATAAGGTCGTTGTTGAGCCGTTTGTATTTATTACGAACAAAGATAATAAGGTTGACAACCTGACAACACAGCAAACTATCGACATTCTTACGGGAAAAATCACTAACTGGAAAGAAATTGGCGGTGCTGACCAGGAAATAAAAATAATACATCGGGCAAAATCTTCCGGTTCTCGTGCAACCATTAGTGAAGTTGTTTTGAAGGGGGCTGCATTTACGGATAATGCTGTAATTCAGGATTCTAATGGTGCCGTTCGTACTGCAATTGCCAGTACTCCGGGAGCAATTGGCTATGTTGATGCACCATATGCAGATGATTCCGTAAAGATTCTTGCTTTCGATGGAGTGAAATATACGGAGCAGGCGATCATTGATGGTAAGTATCCGATTTATGGATATGGACATATGTATACAAAAGGTGAACCGACGGGTGCGGTCAAAGCATTTATTGATTATGTTATGAGTGACGAGTTTCAGAGTTCGCAGGTTGAAAAATTAGGCTTCATTCAAATCAGCAAGATGAAGAAGTAAAAATAAGGTGTATAGAAAAACGCTCTTGGCTGATTGTTAATGATAGCAGCTAAGAGCGTTTGCTTTATAATACGGTATTGCTTATATAAGGAAGGATGGAATCATGAGAAGTGAGGACTTGAAGCACGAGCGCAGGATTTTATATGATCGTTATGTTCGTTATCTTTTTATTGCAGCGGCATTTTTGATGGGGATATTCATTTTTTCAATCGTATTTTTTGTTGGTAAGCAGGGATTATTAACATTTTTATCGGTAAGCCCAATGGAGTTTTTCTTTTCAAGTCATTGGGATCCAAGCATGAATGCCTATGGGGCACTAAGTTTTATTTCGGGTTCTGTTTTTGTGACAATACTATCGATACTTTTTGGGGCACCACTCGGACTTCTGGGAGCTGTGTTTATGGCAAAAATTGCGCCAAATTGGCTTCATAATATCCTGCGACCGGCGATGGATCTTTATGTAGCGATACCATCGGTCGTCTATGGCTATATTGGACTCATTGTATTAATTCCCTGCCTGCGGGTGATTTTTTCTACGGGGACAGGTTTTGGTGTTCTTGTAGCTTCACTTGTACTTGCTATTATGATTCTGCCAACAATTCTTTCAATAAGTGAGGATGCACTGCGAGCTGTACCACAGTCGATGGAAGAAGCCTCACTTGCACTAGGAGCAACCTATTGGCAGACGCTATATCATGTTATTGTTCCGGCAGCTTTACCGGGAATTATGACAGCAATTGTGCTCGCTATGGCACGGGCAATTGGTGAAACGATGGCTGTACAAATGCTTATTGGCAACACTCCGCTTATTGCAACATCGCTTTTTGCACCAACGTCAACACTTACAAGTAATATTGTTGTTGAAATGGGAAATACACCTTTTGGTTCTGTGTGGGGGAATGCATTGTTTCTCATGGCGCTTGTGTTGCTTTTATTGTCTTTGGGAATGATTTTGATTATTCGACGTATTGGTGCAAGGAGGTATGCTTAATATGAACACAAAAACGATCAATTCATTAGCAATGGTGGGATTATGGGCTTCAGGTATCTTTATTTTAGCTATTCTTGTGATTTTTCTTGGCTATATTTTATATAAAGGCATGCCGATACTTTCGATGAATTTTATTTTTGGAAAATCGAGTGACATCACGATGGGTGGTGGTGTAGGAGCGCAACTATTTAATTCTTTCTATTTGCTGTTTCTGTCACTGCTCGTATCGGTTCCAATTGCAATCGGTGCAGGTATTTATTTGGCCGAGTATGCAAAGGAAAATCATCTGACAAAGTTTATTCGCTTGAGCACAGAGAGCTTGGCAACGGTACCGTCAATTGTGTTAGGACTCTTTGGCATGATTATTTTTGTGAATTTTATGGGACTTGGTTTCAGTATTATAGGAGGAGCGCTGACGCTTGTACTTTTAAATTTGCCGCTTCTTGTGCGTGTTACTGAAGAATCAATTCGTACGGTACCGGCATCATATCGCGAAGCGAGTCTTGCACTTGGTGCAACGCGATTACAGACAATCTTTAAGATCATTTTGCCAAGTGCATTACCAGGGATCGTTACAGGAATTACACTTACTGCTGGGCGAGCACTTGGTGAGACCGCAATTCTTATTTTTACGGCAGGGACGACAGTATCACGCTTTATGTATGACACGGATGTGTTTGCTGCTGGTGAGACGCTGGCTGTACATATGTGGTATCTTATGTCTGTGGGACTTGTTCCTGATCGGATAAATATAGCGGATGGTATCGGAGCACTTTTGATTATTACGATTCTCATATTTAATTTTGCCATTGTATTGCCGCTTAAAATAGTGCAGGCTCGTATGGGAATAACAAGAAAATAAAAACAGGCG
>DCFY01000153.1:0-234 GCA_002315155.1 Megamonas sp. UBA1792 | reverse complement strand
ATAAAGATCTGTCGCATAGGTATCATAGGCAAGCATCTCTTGAAGCAGTGTGCCTGAAGCACGCGCACGTTCGTGTGTAGTGAGAAAATAGCTTGTCTTTGTAATAATAGGAATCGACGAGGTTTTTTTGAGCTTATGAAGAAGGCGGCAGCCATTTTTGTTGAAAGCAAGTACACGGGCATAGAGTGGACCACTTTTATCAAATTTTTGTATGGTATCTTTTGTAAGACAAAG
>DCFY01000007.1:5561-12410 GCA_002315155.1 Megamonas sp. UBA1792 | reverse complement strand
ATAACCTTGAATCGTTCTACGTTAACCCGAAGAATTTCAAAGGTTTCCTGAGGGTTTGCATGGATAAGCTCTTGTGCCTTCTGGTAAAACGCAGCTTTATTATAAATTCCCGTCAAATCGTCATAAGAAACTCGATAGATGAGATTTTCTCTGGTTTTCTTTAGTGGTGTGATATCCGTGATAATGCTGTTGAACGTATATCTGCCGTCATCATCTGTGATACGGCGGCCACATTCCATAACCCATATAAGGCTGCCGTCTTTTTTCATCATACGATATTCCATCTGATAAACACTTTTTCGCAACAGCTGACGAGTAAGCTCATTTTGTATCTTCTTTCTGTCTGGTTCATAAACAACACAAAAAAGCATGTTCTTGCTCACCTGAAGAAACTCCGCCTCAGAACCATATCCCATCATTCGCCAAAACTCATCACTGAAAAATTGCATTGCTCGCTGCGCATTCAACTGATAAATCACATAGGCACAATCCACATAGGAAGTCACAACATCCATGATCTTCGACTCCAGCTTATGCTCCATGCCTTTATTCATCATTCCCGAGCTAATCATACGGTACGTCGATTCATGATGAATGTCCCGTGTGATATGAATACCAACAATCTTCAGTCCATTTTCCGTCTGTTGATACATCACCAATAGACAATGCAGCAAAAGTGCCGATGTACTTACAGTACGCAGCATTACATTCGCCATTACCGTACAAGCTGCTTTACTCGAAGTCCCCTCCCGATAGTGGCTTTTCGCTATTTTACAAGGCATAATCCTTTTTTGTTCTTCGCTTAACAGGGCCTTAACCGCTGCAACTCCTACGGCATATTCCATAGATTGTGACCCAAACCCTACCACGCTGCAATCCAGCAATGATAAAATATTCGTCATATTACCAAAATTGTAAAAATCATCTACCAGCTTAGTTGTCAAAACTATAGCATCACTCTGTCCCATTTTTTCCTCCATGCATAATCATTACTTCTGTAGTTACCTAATTTAATAATGATAGATATCCCCTTGCCCCTCAGAACAGTCTTTCTATCTGTAAAAATAAGCTATGCCATTTATTATACCGTAAAAACCAACTTTTACAACATCTACAACAATAATATATCCTTGTGTCCTATACAAAGACACTATCCCTCTCCTATTATCCACTCCACAAAATCATTTTTATTTATTTCGTTTTCTTTACTGACTAAAAAAAGACGCCCCAAAGGGCATCTTTTTTAGTCAAGAACATATACTTTTACGGTACGACGGCCAAAATCCATCGCTGCACTATAATCTTCCATGCAAAGGTCAATTGTATCCCCCTGAATGGCGCCTCCCGTATCCGCCGCAATCGCGAGCCCATAGCCCGGGATAAAAAGACGGGTACCAAGTGGAATGACATTTGGATCGACTGCAACGACACCATGCTGTGCCATCATGCCGCTTGCCGTAAGACCACTGCCACCGCCATCCGATGGCAAGTAAGCACTAGCTTCCATATAAATCGCTTGCTTAAAGCGCATTGCGCCACGTGATGTTGATATGGTATCACGTGAACCAACCCGAATGATTTCTGGCTGTGAAGGAACCATAACTGTAGATTCCACTACCTCTTCTGCATCCTTTACGCCATCACGATAATATTCTTTTACCTTTAGATTTTTCATACCATTTTGACCAGTCTGGATAACTTCCTGCTGGCCTTTTTCCATTTCCGGTGACTGCTGATATACAATCTGGTATGGATCTTGTTCTTCGCGTACATTTATTTTTTCCGAAACACTTTGAATTTTTATGTTGAGATTTTCCCGAATTTTCGAAGTTACACCTGGGACTGCTTCATATGTGTCCCCATTATAGCCCAGTTCGCTGAGCAATTCTCCCACTGTTGGCTTGCCGGTAACGATTTCCTGTTTCTTTCCTTGATACTCCACAGTAACAGGTACTGCACGATAAACGGTAATTACGGTATTATTTTTCACTTGACCTGTCGATAGACGATATTCATCCTTGTCTTGCAAAAAGACCCCAGCCTGATCCAACACTTTATCTGCATTGCTATACAACGTATTAACGCTGACCGTCTGTCCATCCGCTACGACTTGGACATTTTTTACATTGACAAAACCCGTCACCGTCACCAATACAAAAAGCAATGCAATACAAAATATACCTTGTTTTTTTATTTTCCCATTCAATTCTATTTTTTTTAAACTCATTCAATTCCCCCTTCCGAAGAACTTGTGAATTATACCATGATTCTTCCAAGCCTGTCAAATTTGTATCCATTTCCTCCCACTTTTATACACCTTTTTACTGAAAATTGCATGAAAAAAGTGGTAGTTGACTACTATTTTTGTAGTCAGCCACCACTTTTACATTTTTATACAATTCCGTACAGATGTCGAACATTCTCTGTTGTCGCTGCAGCAAACGTTTCGAAGTCTTCACCACGCAGCTCAGCAGCCTTTTTTGCTACATAATATACAAAGGCAGGTTCATTCCTTTTTCCACGTTTTGGCACAGGTGCGAGATATGGACTATCCGTCTCAACAAGCAGCCTGTCAAGCGGCACCTGCCGAATGATTTCAGGTAATTTAGCCGCATTTTTAAAGGTAATCGGCCCATCAATACCAATGTACCAGCCACAACGCAAAAGCTTCTTTGCCATCTCCCAGCTGCCAGAAAAGCAATGGACAGCACCAATAATGCCCTTGCCCTCACGTTTCAATATGTCCAGTGTATCACCATGTGCATCACGGTTGTGAACACAAACCGGCATATGCATCTGCCGAGCAATATCGAGCTGGCGGATAAAGACACGCTTTTGCAGCTCACGCTTTTCCGCATCTTTTTCATAGTAATAATCAAGCCCGATCTCACCAATGGCTATCACCTTTGGAAGCTGCGTCCAAGCTGCCAGCAAATCATCATGTGATTTCAACATCTTATCAGCTTTCTCCGGATGAATACCCACCCCCGCATAGATTTCCCTATAATCCTCAGCCAGTTTCACCGAACGTGCTGAAGACTCAATATCGTCTCCCATATTAATGATGCGCGTGACCCCCTGCGCAATGGCCCGCTGGATCATAGCCGCCCGATCTGTATCAAACTGCTCTGCATCAATATGTGCATGTGTATCTACAAGCATCATTTCACCTTACTGCCGATTGGCATATCTACTTCAACAACCTTAAGTACATCATCGTTTGATGCCGCAAGTACCATGCCATGTGATACAACGCCACGAATTTTTGCTGCCTTGAGGTTAATCACCATAACAACGGTCTTACCGACAAGCGTTTCCGGCGTATAGTGTTTCGCGATGCCGGATACGATCTCACGCTGTTCCGTACCAAGATCAACGGTAAGTTTCAAGAGTTTATCCGCCTTCGGGATGCGTTCGGCCTGAAGTACCTTTACAACGCGCAAATCCAGTTTCGCGAAATCATCAATTGTAATTTCCGCATCAACAGCCTGCCGTATTTTTTCATCGGCTTTCTTTTCTGTTTTTTTCACTTCAGCCAATTGGTCTTCTGACTTTTCTTCCACTTCTATACGCGGAAAGATTTGCTCCGGCGTACCGACATGCAGTTTCACCGGTGTCCCCCCCCATTTCTTAATATCATCAAACTGGACATCAGCAAAGCACTGCGGCAGATTTAGCTGCTTCCATATTTTAAGTGCTGTTACTGGCATAAACGGCGAGATAAGCACGCTAATCACACGCAGACTTTCAACAAGATTGTACATGACATTCGCAAGTTCCTGCTTTTTTGCCGGGTCCTTTGCCAACGCCCACGGGCTCGTTTCATCAATATATTTATTCGTCCGGCTGATAAATACCCAAACCCTCTTAATTGCCGGGCTAAGCTCCATATTTTCCATGAATTCTTCGAATGCTTCTACCGTCTTCTGTGCATCTTCAATAAGTGTCTTATCAATATCACTTTCACCCTGAACCGCTTCAACAATACCATTCTGGAACTTGCCAATCATGTTGAGTGTGCGATGCAGGAGGTTGCCAAGATCATTAGCAAGGTCTGCATTAATTCTTTGAATAAGTGCCTCGCGCGAAAAATTCCCATCCTGTCCGAGATTAATTTCACGCAGGAGAAAATATCGAATCGCATCCGGTCCGAATTCATCAATAAGGCCGATCGGATCAACAACATTACCCTTGGACTTGGACATCTTATCGCCTTCGACAATAAGCCAGCCATGACCATAAACTTTTTTCGGCAGGGGCAGATCAAGTGCCATAAGAATGATTGGCCAAATAATTGTATGAAAGCGTACGATCTCTTTTCCGACAAGATGAATATCTGCCGGCCAGTATTTCTTGAACATTTCTTCATTAGACAGATAGCCTGCTGCTGTAAGATAGTTTGACAGTGCATCAAACCACACATAGATAACATGCTTTTTATCAATCGGTACAGGAATTCCCCAGTCAAATGAGGTACGGGAAATGCAAAGGTCATCAAGACCCTGCTTGATAAAATTAATCATTTCATTGCGACGCGATACGGGCTGGATAAAATCCGGATTTTCTTCGATATATTTCAGCAGACGATCCGAATATTTCGACATGCGAAAAAAATATGCTTCTTCGGCTACTTCTTCGACAGGACGTCCACAATCCGGGCATTTGCCGTCAAGAAGCTGACGATCAAGCCAGAAGGTTTCGCAGGGTGTACAGTAAAGTCCCTTATATGCTCCCTTATAAATATCACCTTTTGCATAGATTTTATTAAAGATTTCCTGTACTACTTTTTGATGACGCGGCTCTGTCGTACGAATGAAATCATCGTTCGATATATTAAGCCGCTTCCACAGATTTTGAAAGCCTGCTACAATACGATCAACATATTCAATCGGTGTAATACCTTCTTCTTCAGCCTTGCGCTGGATCTTTTGTCCATGTTCATCACTGCCCGTCAGAAAGAGCACATCATAGCCAGCAAGACGTTTGAAACGAGCAATCGAATCAGCGATTGTCGTGCAGTATGCATGACCAATATGCAGTTTAGCGCTTGGGTAGTAGATTGGTGTTGTTATGTAGAATGGTTTTTTGTTCACGGAAATAAATCCTCCCTCAATTGTTGCAAAATTACACTTCTCCATTTTGTGTTATCTTTTATTATAGAACAAAATCATGATAATGCAAAGAGCAGAAAGGATTTCGCCGTTCTTACGCTTTTGTCCTATTTTATTTTTACAAATCCGACATTTTTATTGAAAGCATTTGCAAAATATGGTATTATTTAACTAAGAAAAATTTGAATCTTTCGTCTACTGTTTTTTTTAGGAGGGATTGGAACATGAAATCAACTGGTATTGTCCGTAAAGTTGATGAACTTGGTCGCGTCGTTATTCCCATTGAGCTCCGTCGCACACTTAACATTGCTGAAAAAGATGCTTTGGAAATCTATACCGACGAAGACCGTATTATCCTACGCAAGTACGAACCATCCTGCGCATGTACCTTTTGTGGAAACACAGATAACATCATAAACTTCAAAGGTCGAAATGTTTGTCAAAGTTGCCTCAGTGAACTTCATAAAGGAAAGTAAACGAAAAGCACCTGCAGCCAGAACACAAAATGTGTTTGGGTTACAGGTGTTTTCTCTTTTTGTGCTATACAAAAACAACATACAAATTTGATATTTTAATATTTAAAAGCAACTGCACATTGTAAGAAGAACTTTGCATCCATATTGGCTGTAAGAATAAGATCGGCATCGGCATCGCTTACAACTACTGTAGTATTGCTATCTGTAAGCCCTATCGCTTTTATCATGAGAGGTGCTTCACCGACACGTTCTGGTATTACCTCCTTCGTCGTATAAGCTGCCATACCATAGCGAACGACCTTATCCCACTGCATTGCCTTATAAAAATAAATTGACCGCCCTGTTGTATCCTTAATGGCCGGCATCATAATGCGCTTCAATCCAAGGCCTGTACAATCAATGATAAGACCTGTATAGGCTTCATCGACCGACACTTCTTGTGTCGGTGTCGGCAATGCAGATGTATTGTAGATATGCGGCAATACTGAGCGGCCTAAAGAGTTGTTAATTCCGTAGATTTTTACTTTTAAATCAAAGTTATAGCCATCCGTCCCTTCTTTATCTTTAATAATGTCTGCATCCTTTATCAGCGCCATAACTTCTTTGTTGACAACAGCATCCTCTGCCATACAATCCGCTACAGTTTTATCCGGAGTAACCTGTATAGCTCTTATATACGTTTCCAGCTGCTTGTACGCATCCTGCATAGCTTCATCTCTACTAATGTTCGTTCCAATATACTGATTTACAGCATTTGTGGCTTTTGTAGCATCGGCATTTTGCTTTAAATGATCCGCATAAGCACTATACCCAGTTACTGTAACCTCAGCCTTGTCGGTGTCCTCTACAACAGCTGCAAAAGCCGTAGAACACATTAATACTGTGATCGCCCCTGCTAAAAACATTGGCCATTTTTTCATACATCTTCCACCTTTCTGTATAAGTTTATTCATTATTCAGATTTATTTCAATTTTATTATCGTTTTATCCTGCTAGTTTAAATTTATTTTTCACTTTTTAAAATATTTTAGTTTACATTTTATTTATTATCAAAATGAGAGCTCGCATATTGCGCAGCTCTCATTCATTTTACGATTCATTTTCTGCAAGGAAATCCTGATAGACCTCCCGGCGGCTTATACTAAGTGTCTGTGCAACCTGACGCATAGCAGTTTTCTTATCCATGCCATCTGCAATAAGGTCAGCAACCAGCTTTGCCGGTGAAGCTTTGACAATGGACGCTGCTACAGCTTCCTGTGGAT
>DCFY01000007.1:0-5169 GCA_002315155.1 Megamonas sp. UBA1792 | reverse complement strand
GCTACCGCACGACGCGAACTACCAAATGTATCACTTAATTCCTTGAGCGTTGCTTTCAAATGATGAGGTGCCTCATAGAAAATAAGCGTTTCCTCTCGTTTTGGCAGGCACGCGAGTACTTCCTTGCGTTTTTTTCCCGTCTTCGGCAAAAACCCAACGAACGTAAAAATTGTCGTATCAAGGCCCGAACAAATCAATGCGGACAATGCTGCATTTGCCCCCGGCAGCGGCGATACACTTATCCCCGCCTCAATCGCAAGCTGTGCAAGGTGGCTGCCCGGATCAGCGATTCCCGGCAATCCGGCATCACTAACACAAACAAGATCTTTTCCACTCAGAAGATATTCAATAAGCTCCGGCCCTTTCGTAAACTTGTTATGTTCATGATAACTCGTAAGCCGGGTATGTATATCGAAATGCGTCAAAAGGTGACGTGTATGACGCGTATCTTCTGCCGCAATAAGTTCGACCTCAGCAAGTATACGTACCGATCGATAGGTCATATCCTCAAGATTGCCGATTGGCGTCGCTGACAAGTAAAGTATACCTGGTTCTTTTATTCTTTCATCCATCCTGTTTTCCTCTATTATTTCATTCATAGTATTTCAACAGTTCTCCTGTATAGCTGCCATCATCCTTATGGACGATAAGTGGAGGCAATACTTTAAGCCCCCCTGGTTTTCCACCTGCAATCCCTTCGATAAGCATCATATTTGGTGCCTTATCTGCCTTCGGTTGAACAAAGCAAAGTCGTTTTGCCTCAATATGATTTTCATGCATTGCTACAAGAATCTCCCCCAGACGCTCTGGTAAATGCACCATGGCAAAGCGCCCATGGAACTTCAGCGCATAGCGTGCTGCCGATATGACGTCAGTAAGCGTTGCCGTAACCTCATGGCGCGCCCGTGCAACCCCCGTCAGTGCATTTGTCTGTCCATGTGCAACGGGGCGGTACGGTGGGTTCACAACAACGAGATCCGCAAACTCTGCTGCGTAAAGTTCCCGTATGTTACAGTAATCCCCTTCTTTAATCGTAATTTGACTTGCCAATCCATTGATTTCCACATTTCGCTGTGCCAGCTCCGCCATAACCGAACTGATTTCGATTGCATCAATGCGACAAACCTTATTTGCCATAAGAAGCGGTATGACCCCTGTTCCCGTACCAAGATCAAGCATATGGAAGCTTTTTTTTGCCTTCGCAAAGCCAGCGAGCAGCACAGCATCAAGCGAAAAACAAAACTCTGTTTCGTTCTGAATAATTTTCCGGCCACTTACGAGCAGATCATCAAGCCGTTCATTCGGTTTCAGCTGAAGGTTCATCTTTTTCGACAACGTCCTCCCATGAAGCCACAATTGTTTTACTATCGTCCAGCAGTATCGTTGCTGTTTTACGCTGGTTATTAAGCGAAATGACCTTGCCCTCGCCATCGACAGAAACAACCCTGCTGCCTTGCTTCGGCGGTACAATCTTCTTGCGTGGGCAGGCATCGCAGTAGCAGTCATTTTCGTATTTCAGACAACACATGAGACGACCACAAATTCCTGATATCTTCGTCGGATTCAGCGATAAATTCTGATCCTTCGCCATACGAATTGATACCGGCTCAAAATCACCGAGAAATGTTGCACAGCAAAGCGGTCTGCCACAACAACCAATGCCCCCCATGAGCTTCGCTTCATCGCGCACACCAATCTGGCGCAGCTCGATACGCGTACGAAAAACCGATGCAAGATCCTTGACAAGTTCACGAAAATCAATCCGTCCATCTGCTGTGAAGTAAAAAATGATTTTATTGACATCAAACGTATACTCTACGTCGATAAGCTTCATCGGCAAACTATGTGTCGCAATCTTCTTTTCGCAGATCTTGAAAGCTTCCTTTTCCTTGACTTCATTTTCTTTGACCTTAATCCGATCTTCCGGTACAGCCTTGCGCTGTACTGTTTTGAGCGGCAGTACAACATCTGCTTCCTCTACATCCCGTGGTGCAATAACAGCTATGCCATACTCTACTCCACGTGCAGTTTCTACAATAACATCATCGTTCTTTTCAATCTTGAGATTTCCCGGACTGAAATAATATATTTTCCCCGCTTCTTTGAAGCGTATACCTACAACATTCTGCACCTTGCAGCCTCCTCTATGATAACTCGCGTATTTTTAGTAAAAACTGCTCCATAAGCAGTCTTGTATTCACATTTGAAACAAGCCGTATCTCAATAAGCTTTACGATTTCCAGCAGTGCAAATACTTTTTTTTCGGAAAAATCCGGTAAAAGCATTGCAATACGTTCAGCTGCCGCCTGATTATAAAGAAGCTCCGGTGCTCCATTTCCATAGAGTACCAGCATATCCCTCAGAATCATTGTCAGATAAGAAAGCCACTCCTGCAGCTTTTCCCGTGTCAGTCCGCCAAGTTTTTGTGCAAGCTCCCATACAGCCGGCATCTCCATGGCTGACACTTGCTCTATAAAGTCCAGCGTTTCATCCCGAAGGATCAGCCCGCCATTTTCAAACAATTCCAATGCTTTGCCAAAGCTTCCATCCGCAAGTGCTGCCAGTTCGACAGCAACTGATTCCGGCATATTCCGACCACAAAGTGCCTTTACCAATGCCGGACGCGGTAGTGATCCAAAGTTCACCATCATGCAGCGTGATACAATCGTATCCAGCAGACTTGCCTTTTTCCCCGTAATGAGGATAAAGATCACTTGCCCTGTCGGCTCTTCAAGCGTCTTGAGTAAACGATTTGCTGCGGCTTCATTCATTGTATCGGCCCCGTCAAAAATAACAACACGCTTATCTGAAAGATACGGCATACGTGCAATCTCAGCCTGCACTTCACGAATCTGCTCAATTTTAATACTTTTGGCTGCTTTTCCTTTGCTTTCCGGCACAATCGTATACAAATCCGGATGCATTCCCGTCTGAAACGCCTGACACGATGGACACTGTCCACAAGGACCCTCTGTATGCTCACAAAGCAGTGCCGCCGCCAATACCTGAGCAACGAGCAGCTTCCCTACACCCTCCGGGCCACAAAAAAGCAGTGCATGCGGCATACGCTCTTCTTTCATCAGCGTCTTAAGCTGCACAACAGCTTTTTCCTGCCCAATAACATCTTCCCATTTCATAGCAGCCATTACATATAGATATCTACAAGCATCCCGCGAATCGCGTCCTGTTTGGCAATAATGCCTAGCTGGTCTGCTTGTCCGAGCCTTATATCCTCGGCCATTTCTTCAAGTTTCTTATCAATTTTCCGCACAGTCGTATAAACCTTTTGACGACCCATACGATCCCAACCCGATTGGGAATTAAGCGTATACATACGTGATACAGCCTCACCGACAAACGTCTTAACAAGATCGCGATACGATTTCAACTCATCATACGTCGGTGTCTGTGTCAGTTTTGCCCCTTGTTCGTCGATTTTATCAAGAAGTTTCTGCATCTCTTCCATCGACATATTATCCTGACTCTGCGAAAGCTCTGACGAAAAATCGCTTCCCGTTTCTTTTATACGTGCATTTGATTCATGTTCAACGGTAGGAAGTGTTCTCTGCGTATTTACGGCATCTATTTTCATCGCTCTAACATCCTCTACTCTTCATTGCAAAACACCATTTTGCTGAAAGAAAGCATATACTGCCTACTTTATATAAATTATAATTGTTTTCAACTAAATAAGCAATATGATACGCAAAGTATAATAAAGAAGAACCTTCGTGTCCTTAACCATATCATAGGCTTCCTATCCTATAGCTGCAAACGCAAGATCTATCCCGTAAACAACTATATACCTATATTTTTTTACCAGGCGTGCTGCGTGAATCATATAGAAATTTCACACTGTGTCTGTATAAAAAAAACGATAGACACAGCTGCTCAGCCGTATCCATCGTCTTCATTTATTTGCCTCTTTTTACTGCTTATTTATAGTTTTTTGCCATAACCTGAAAGTAGGATTGTGGGTGATCACATACCGGACAAACTTGCGGTGCCTTTGGACTTATGCAAACATAGCCGCAATTTGCGCACTGCCAGATAACTTTTTCATCTTTTTTGAATACTTTATCCGCCTCAACGTTTGCCAGAAGAATTTCATATCTTTCGTCATGTTCCTTTTCTATTTTTGCAACAGCTTCAAAGAGATTAGCAATCTTCGTAAACCCTTCTTCATGAGCAATCTTCGCAAAACCAGGATACATCGACGTCCATTCATAATGTTCGCCAGCAGCAGCAGCCTTCAGATTTTCTGCAGTCGTACCAATACCAGCAACAAGCTTAAACCAAATCTTTGCATGTTCTTTTTCATTGTCGGCCGTTTCCGCAAAAATATTAGAAACCTGTACATAACCATCTTTTTTTGCCTTCGAGGAATAATACGTGTACTTGTTACGCGCCTGAGATTCTCCGGCAAAAGCTGACCATAAATTTTTTTCTGTCTGTGAACCTTTTAATTCCATAAAAACCTCTCCTTTTTCCTGTCTGCATTTTTTAATAATGATTCTCTATTACTAATTATATAGCAATTGCCAGGAAAGGTCAATTTGTTTTCAGTAAGTTCTCACTTCTCACTATTATCTCAAGGTTTTTTATCATTCTTACATCTCTTTTGCTGGTATTGGACCTCGCGAAAGTGCAATGGCTCCTGTACGGGCAATTTCAAGAATCTCATAGTCAGCAAGAACTTCGCAAATTGCATCAATCTTGCTTTGCTCACCAGTGAGTTCGATAACGACATTTTCACGACTCACGTCAACAATCTTTGCACGAAAAATGTTGACAACATTGATAATATCCGCACGCGTCTGCGGTGTTGCCCTTACCTTAATCATAACAAGTTCACGCTTAATCGAGTCAACCTCGCTGAGATTGACAATTTTAATAACATCAATGAGCTTTGAAAGCTGATTGACAACCTGATCAAGTTCTTGTTCGCTATCAACTGACACAACAATATTAATACGTGTTACATCCGCTTCTTCGGTATAACCAGCAGAAATACTTTCAATATTAAAAGCACGGCGGCTGATAAGTCCAGCTACATGTGTCAAAACACCCGGTTTATTATCTACGAGAACCGCCAGTAAAAACTTCTTCATCCTTCGTTCCCTCCCATTATCATTTGATCAAGGCGTTTGCCACCTGGTACCATTGGCA
>DCFY01000112.1:10709-11272 GCA_002315155.1 Megamonas sp. UBA1792 | reverse complement strand
ATTTTTAACGTAATAGGATTGATTTCTAAAACACGTGAATGGTCTCGTACCGCATTTTTCCCTCCATATAAAGATGCCGGATTTGGCAAACCATAGCCAGCCCACCCGCCATTATCAAAAACCAGTAAATTACCTTCACCTGGTAAACCGCGGGGAATAATGTGAGCATGATGCTGTCCGATAATCCAGCCCAGATCTTTACATTCAGGGGCAGAATAATCAGGGCCTAATTTCCAAACAATATTACCTGTTGTTTTATCAATAATAGCAATAATATTAGATTCCCTGGCATCCCAAATAATATTATCAGGATGAAAACGCAAATCTCCCTGATCATAGTGCTTATTAGGTCCCACATGAGATACTGAATTTATGTGCATCCAGTCGCCGGCATGATGGTCACCGAAAAACCTTGTGTTTGGATCTCGGGCTAAAACATTTTTTGCACTTTCATCAAAGCCAAGTTCATTAAAATGGTCACTGCAATTCCATTCCCATAAAATTTTACCCTGCCAATCCACTTCAATGATGGCATCATCTAATAATGTCTTACTGGAAATCTC
>DCFY01000112.1:0-10361 GCA_002315155.1 Megamonas sp. UBA1792 | reverse complement strand
TCTACATACTCATAGGCATTAAATTTCCAAACAATATTGCCATCCCAATCCACCTGAACTAAATCTACTTCATCTTGAAATCCATATTGAGAATCTCTGGTTGCCGTACTGCCAAAAACAAAACCTCCTGGCAGCATTTTATTAGGAAATCCCCTAAGCCCTTTCCATAAATGAACTTCTTTGCCATTCATATCAATCAGTAAAGCTCCTAAACCAGCAGCTTGATAAATTGTATATCCATTCCAGGCTTTATCCGGACGGTATACGGTGGTTCCAGTTGGATAAATTGTTGGATGTCCCATAATCATCAGTCCTTTTCTTTAAGATGTTTGTATTTGCAAATTTTAATACGTTAAAAATGTATGTTCTGGCGTTGATTTTTCTGTAGGAAAAGAAGCTGTTTTATTTTTTTTCGCTAAATCAAGAATTTCTTTGGAAAAATATTTTAAGTTATCGAATATTTGTTGGTATACTTTTATTTGTATGTCTAGTTCTGCTTCTGTTAATCCATCAAACAGAATTGCAATACAGCGACTGCCAATATTTTCATTTCGCATACACATAGACCGGCCTTCTACGGTAATGTCCAGCCAGACAGTTCGCCGGTCTTCACCTTTACGGCGAATCGCATATTTTTTTTCTTCCAGTTTATCGCATAAAGCAGTTATGGCTCCAGATGTAAAGTCGAGCTGTTCAGCTAAGTCACCAAGGCGTTGAGCACCATCACGTGTAATTTTATGAAGAACTAGCAGAGCCGGCAAAGTAATTCCCTCAATGAGGATTTTATCTCGTTCTTTGACAAAACGGCGGACTGTTTTTCGAAAAAGCCAATCTGCTTCTTCTAGTTTATTCCATTTCATAACAAATTCATCCACCTCCTATCGCACAGCAGTTTTTTCTGCTTACCTGTTTTTTGATAAAAAAAGAGACTTCGCACCTTTAAAAAAGTGCAAAGCCTTTGGTTTTTCCAATCAGCTAAATTATCTTATTGCTAAGATATCAGTCATTAAATTATCTTAAAGCTACTATATACCTACTATACATATTTGTCAACACTAATATAAAAATTGAATTCAACTTTTCAATTTACCCACTTGTAAAATTTTATATTATTTTTTATCAATCTATTTCTACAACTATATTTACAGCGCTTCCACCTTAATTTTTTCTAAAAGTAACTCAACAACATTGCAGCGCACAAATCCGCTCTCTTTTTCCATCGCATTTGCTGTACCACAAGCTGCTGCAAGAGCTGCAGCATTCTCTGGCTTCATGTCCTGCAATATGCCCACAGCCATCCCAGCGACAAAAGCATCGCCTGAACCCACCGGATTTTCAGCTTTTATAGCTGGAATCCGTATACGATACAGCTGGCTCCCGCAGCCAAAAACCGCTCCATCAGCACCTAATGATACTGCAACCATAAAAATCCCCTGTGCCAGCAGCTTTTTGATTTCCACCAAAACATCGTCAATACTCTTCAATTTTCGTTGGCAAAGAGCCTCTAACTCATCACGATTTGGTTTAATAAAGAAAGGTTTGGCTCTGATACCTGCTTCCAAGAGAGCTCCACTGGTATCCAGGAGTACTCTTCGCCCATAGCGTTCTGCAAGCCGGATCAAAACTTCATAAACGTTTTGCGGTACATTACGCGGCACACTGCCAGAGCATACGACCAGTGAAGCCTGCTGCACCAGCTTTGTATACTTTTCAATAAACTGCAAATATTCCTTCGTACTCACCTCGGGACCCGGTTCAAGCACCTCAGTCTGAATGTTGTCTTCTGTGGTAAAGGCAAGGCAGGAGCGCGTCTCTCCGATAATTTCCTGGAAATCATACTCCAGCATTCTTTCCTGCATTTTTTCTTCTATGAATTCTCCGGTCTTACCGCCAAGCATTCCAGTCACCAGACACTTTTCCGACAAAGCATGCAGTACATTCGCCACATGAATTCCCTTACCGCCCGGCGTGTTATCCACCTGTCCGGCACGCATTACTGTATTTGGCACAAATGCCTTCATCTCATAATGTTTATCCAAAGAAACATTCATATTCACAATGAGTATCATCCGCTGCTCCTTATCAATACCGATTTGCACTGCCGCAAACCTCAATCTTATGCTCTACAATTTTCTTCATGGCTTCCTTCGCCGGTGTCAGATACTTGCGCGGATCACTGGCTTCAGGATTTTCTGAAAAATATTTTTTCAAAGCTCCTGAAAACGGTATTTTTAAATCCGTTGCTACATTCACCTTGCAAATCCCTATTGAAATTGCTTTTTGCACCAGTGCATCCGGCACATCAGATGCACCATGCAGTACAAGTGGAATATTCACACGATCTCGAATCTGCTGCAATCTTTCAAAATCAAGCTTTGGCTTGCCTTTATAAAGTCCGTGTGCTGTACCAATCGCTACTGCCAAAGAATCAATTCCTGTTTCTTCTACGAAACGAACTGCATCATCCGGATTTGTATAAGCACCATCCATTTCATTTATGACAAGATCGTCCTCATATCCTACCAGCTTGCCAAGCTCAGCCTCAACAGTTACATCATAGCGATGCGCATAACGTACAACCTCTTTTACTTTTTCGACATTTTTTTCATATATTTCCTTTGAAGCATCAATCATACAAGACTTAAAGCCTGCATCAATAGCCTGAAAAATACATTGTACATCTTCAAAATGATCTAAATGAATTGCTATCGGCGTATCTGTTACCATGGCTGCCTGTGCCCCCATAGCAACAATATATGCATCACGTGCATACTCCAGCGTTGATGGTGTAACAGCAATAATCAGCGGAGAATGCATCTCTTTTGCGGTATCTGCCACTACCTGTAAAGTTTCCATATTGTGAATATTAAATGCCGGCACTGCATAATTTCCTGCTTGCGCATCCAATAACATTTGACGTGTTGATACGATTTTATTCATTTTCATGCTCCTTATCTACAACTTGTTTTCCCTGCTTCCAAACTTCACGCAGCCTATAGTTACTATCTACAATAAGAAAATCTGCTGTTTTCCCAGCCTTAATACTTCCAATTTCATGTCCCAATCCAAACCTGCGGCTTGGATTTAACGATGCCATATGTACTGTGTCCAGAGGATCTTCCCCCAGCTCCAAAATCAAGCGTCGCACCTCCGAAAGCAGCGTCGTTGTACTTCCTGCCAGCGAGCCGGAACTCGTCCGCGGAATTTCATCTTTTACCTGTACCGTCTCAACCCCCAGTACATATTTGCCATCTGCAAGACCTGCCGCAGATATAGAATCACTTACAAGAATGATTTTGTCTTTGGGCTTGCAGCGACATAATAGTTTCATAAATGCTTTATGCACATGAATTCCATCTGCTATAAGTTCTGCATAAACCTCATCGCAGACAAGTGCTGCGCCAGCCAGGTTTGGGCTGCGATGATGCATGGGACGCATGCCGCAAAACGTATGAACAACTGCATCTGCACCACAACGCATTGCCTGTACACTTGTCTCATAATCTGCGTTTGTATGCGCTAGTGAAATATGCACACCCTTTGAAACTGCACGCTGGATAAAAGCGAGTGCGCCTTCTTTCTCCGGTGCAATCGCCAAGGTTTTCATTGGCCCCATTGCCAAAAGCTCATCAAACTCTGCCTCGGATAAATTTCGCAAATATTCTGTTGGATGTGCACCCCGATGCTCCTCTGTAAGATAAGGACCTTCAACAAAACAGCCACATACCCGGGCCGCTGTTGATGCCGCTTTATACACAGCTAAATTCTTCAATGCCTTGTAAATATTTTCCATCCCTGCCGTTACTGTGGTAGGCATCCAGCTCGTTGTGCCTTGTGACAAAAGATATCGCCCGATAGAGTCAATTGCCTCTGGAGAAGCATCCATCGTATCTTTCCCCAGAGCACCATGGATGTGGCTGTCAAAAAGCCCTGGCAGAATCCGACAATCGCCAAAATACTTTACGGTAATTTGACGGATAGCCGCCTCCTCATTGGAAATAAAACCTGCAAACCGCCCATCCTTTATCAGAAGCAATCGTTCGGTTTCAATCCCCTGCTCACCAAAAATCTCTTTTGCCTGAAATGCTATGATTTCCATTATATGCCGCCTGTTTTTATTTTTTCTTCTTTTTTCTTTTCATAAAAAGCTGCTGTATGAATATTTCCGCTTAACCAGCGATTTTCCAAATCATTCCAGTCGCCTTCTTCACGATCAAAAAGCACCTGCAGCAAAAACGGCATATTTACACCACTGAATACACGGCAGGATTGCGTCAACTTATTTTGCAGGAGCACTGCCTGATTATACGGCGAACCTCCAGCGATATCAGTCAAAAACACCAGCTGCGTTCCACCAAGCATTTCTGCTGCTTCTTTTAAATGCATTTTTAAATCATCAGATGTAGCACCCTCGGGAAAATTTACTACACTGACTTTTGCCTGTTTACCGGCAATAATCTTCATTGCTGAAAACAATCCATCGGCAAAATGTCCGTGCCCGCTTATAATTACACCAATCATTCTGTTCCCCTCTTTATCCAGAAAACCTGACATAAGCAAACGGCTTTGTCAGGCTTCTCATCCTTTTTAAAAAATACCAATACCCTTTCCAGCAATGCCGACAACAATTGTAAACAATATCAGCTTAACCGGAGAATAACTTTTTTTCAGTAAATAGTACATTAATAAAGTATAGGCAAGCGGTAACATATTTGGCATAATCGCATCAAAAACCTTATCCTGCAGAGCAATGCTTGCCTGTCCGACAACAATAACCCATGCAAGCTTGAGTTTAATCATAGAAGCAATAAGCCCACCGACAACCGTAAGACCAATAATAGATGCTGCATGAGAAATCTTCTTGGTTTGTTCCTTCATAGTCACAATTGCTTTTACACCGGTATAATAGCCATAGCGCATTAAGCTGAAACGAAGACCAAAATGAACAATGTTAAATAATACAAGAAAAATAATTGGCCCTGCCGGATTTGGATCAGGCCCCATAGACATGGAGGCACCAAGGCCTGCCGTAATAGGAAGCAGTGTGAGCCAGCAAAGCGCATCACCAATCCCGCCAAGGGGACCCATCGTAGCCACCTTGATGGCACGAATGGTATTTTGATCTTTTTTGTTTTCTTCCATAGCAATAACAAGACCCATAATAAAATTCACAAGAAATGGATGCGTGTTGAAAAATTCCAGGTGCATTTTCATGGATTTGCTCAAATCCGCACGATTCGTATGGATTTTTTTCAAGACTGGCAAAATACCATACAACCAGCCACATGCTTGCATCCGTTCATAATTAAATGATGCCTGCAAAAGTAAAGATCTCCAGACCATAGAAGCTAAATCCGAGGAAGTCACAACCTGTTTCACTGTCTGATCCTGATATTCAGGATTATCTTTTATAACTGTGTTAGATTCCGCCATTTGGACGCACCCCCTGCTTTATGTTTTTGCTGCTATTATCATCACCAGAGTGAGAATAAAAGTCATAAAGAGCAACACATACACCCAAAACAGCCAATCCCAAAATTGAAATCTTAAAATACGTAACAAGAATAAATCCAAATAAAAGGAATGCTATATATTCTTTCTTGAGCATAATCTTGAGCAGCATTGCAAAACCGATTGCCGGCATCATACCACCTGCTATCCCAAGCCCGCCAAGAATCCATGAAGGAACAGACTCGACAATCATCTGTGCTGAAGCCGCCCCAAAATAAATTGGTAAAAAAGTAATCAGTGCAAAAAAGGCACCATGTGTGAATATGCCTCCATAATTCAACAGGCTGATTGCTGTTGTATTACATTCTTCTGCCCAGCGATCTGCCTTATGCATTAGTGGTGAAAACGCCGTAAAAATAAGAGTTACACAGCCTTGTGCCGCAATCGCAAATGGAATAGCAATTGCAACCGCAGCTTCCGGCGGCAGCTTGGAAATAATTGCAAAAGATACACCGATCACACCGCCAATAACCATATTTGGCGGCTGTGCGCCTGCCAGTGGAACCATCCCCATTGCAACAAGTTCAAGTGTCGCACCTGTAATAAGCCCTGTCTGAAGATCCCCCAAAATCCATCCAACAATAAGACCCGTTACCAATGGCCGATGAATATGAAACAAACCATTGAATTGGTCAATCCCGATAACGAATGCCCAAAGAGTTACCATTAGTATTTGTATAAAACTTACGTCCATAACAAATCCTCCTTCTTATTTTATTTTGTAATACAGCAGCAACGATACTGCCCTATTACCTTGTTACTCGAAAATTTTCTCTACTGGCACCACCGGATCATCCGGCACCTTTCTCAGTTCTATTTTTACGCCAAACTCCAGCAGACGGCGGAAAGTTTTCTTATCTTCTTCATCTACGGAAATTGTGCTTGTCACTTGCTTCTTTCCTTCTTTAAAATGCAAATTTCCAATATTCAGAACTTTAATCGGAACTTCATTCTCAATAAGAGTTAGTGCATCCTGCGGTGTTTTAATCACCAAAAATATATGCTGCCAGTCCCCGGCAAAATTAATTTTATCAATGGTTTCCTGCAAAGTAAAATAACGAGTTTCAGCAGCACTGGAAACAGCCATATCCATAAGATTCTGCTGCACCTCATCCTCAGCCACCTCATCATTTGCTACAATGATGAGGTTTGCTCCAAGATGATTGGCCCAGGTCATTCCTACCTGTCCATGAATTAAACGATTATCTACACGAGCAAGCAAAATATCCGGCATAAAAAAAACCTCCTCTTTACACAGTCGATTATTTATTACTATTTTTTAAGGGGTGTAAAATCACACCTTTTACAACACGATTTACACTTCCGCTTGGACACGGCGTATCCGGGTAAACCTTTTTTGCTATAGAAGCTGCCACAGCAAATATATGATCAAACAATACATAGGCAAGTGCAAGATAGGCATCTTTACCCCAGCTGCCTGCTGCGGCTTTATCCACAACAAAGCTGTAATCCGACAGCGACTGCACTTCTTTATCCTGTACAGCATTTATCGTCATTACTTTAAATTTTCCCTCGTCATGCTTGAGTTCACGCAAAAAGTCCATTTCATAATCATGTGTATATTCATCTGCGGAAAGAAGTACCACCACCAGTGTCTTATCATTGATAATTGACTTTGGCCCATGGCGGAAGCCCATGACACTCTCTGAAACCGCTGCAATTTCCCCGGCAGTAAGTTCCAGCACCTTTAGACAAGTTTCACGTGATAAACCATAAAGAGAACCTGATCCTAAAAATATAATACGTTCAAATCCTGCCGCACCAAGTTCAGGAAGTCCCTGTCCTTCCTGCAGGATTTTTTTGCCGCAGTCAGCAATTCTGGACACCAGCTTAGCATTTTCGGCAAAGTTTTCCATATCAAGTACCATCAATCCACTGAGCAGCATGCATGTAAAGCTGCTGGTCATTGCAAACCCAAGATCATTCGTTTGTTTCGGTGTATAAAGCAACAAGGTATGCTCTGCTTTTTCTTTCGCTTTTACTGCTAAAGCTCCTTGAGGATTACAGGTAATAACAATCTGATAGACTTCCTGGAGTATCTGTTCTGCCAGATCGAATGCACCGATACTTTCAGGGCTGTCACCACTACGGGCAAAAGATATCAATACGGTCGGCTTTGTCTTGACCAAAAATTGATTTGGCACCGATACAATATCCGTTGTTGAAACAGACCATACATCCCAGCCTTTTTTCTCTCTAAGATATGGCGCTATAATATCGCCTGCATATGCAGAGGTGCCCGCCCCTGTAAAAATAAAACGGCAGTCTTTCTTCATGGTTAAAGGCTTTACAAATGCTTCAATTTCATCTTTTTGTTTTTCTAAAATATGAAGTGTTTCTATCCAGGCATCCGGCTGCTGACAAATTTCTTTTGCCGTATTCCATGCCCCTTTGCTTTTAAGTTCTTTTTCTGACAAATTCCATGGATTCATTTTTATCCCCCTTAAATTGGTAATGATGTACGTACCAGTTAACAAAAGGAAAAGCAAAACTTTTCCCTGATTCCACTTATTGATTTAACCTTACAGAATAAATCAACTGATCGCCTCTAGCCATACTCATTGTATATTCTATAATTTGTTCTCGCTCATAAGTAAATCTCTCTATTTTTAAACTTGGAAGTGATTTTTTACTGTTCAAATATTTTGCTGTGCGCTCATCCGTCATTACAGCCTGAAAGTGTTCTTTTGCATAAGTAAACTCAACATCGTACACTCGATTGAACAAATCATACATTGCACTTTGCTCCAATTTCTCTCGTGTCAAACCTGCAAAACGCGCCTTTGGCACATAACTGGTCTCAAGCATGATTGGTTTTTCATCCGCTAACCGCAGTCGCAAAAAACAAAAAACCTCACTGCCTACTGCAAGCTTCATCTTTTGTGCCAGCTTCCAATCACAGTTTATGCAATCAAATGTAAGTACTTTTGAAGTTGGTATCTTTCCCATTTTCTTCATTTCTGTAGTAAAACTATAAAATTTCAACAATTCCTGATTAAGTTTTTTGGGAGAAACAAAAGTGCCTTTTCCATGAATCTTATAAACATAGCCTTCTTGTGCCAATTCCAAAAATGCCTGTCTTACGGTTGAACGGCTCAAATCATATTTGCTGCAGAAATCCCGCTCCGATGGCAAACGCGCATCGACTTCCATATGATTGTCAATCTCTTGGATAATAATCTGCATCAATTGACAATATAATGGCAGCTTGCTGTCTTTATCAATTTGCTGCATATCTCATCACCTCCAGTGGTACGTACCACATGTATTTCATACTATACTTTCTTTCTCGCGCCTTGTCAATACTTTTTCCAAACAATCAGCTGCTTTTTATTTTTATTTGTCTACCTGCGTTTAACAGAATCTTAATCAATCCTTAATACGCTGCTCCTTGAAAAAATATATACTGTAGACAGAAAGGTATATTCTCTATATGAAGGGGCTGCTATTATGAAAAAGCATTATGTCCTTGACACCAATGTACTGTTACATGCACCAAATGCACTATATGCCTTTAATGAGCACACCATTGTCTTACCGGAAATTGTAATTGAAGAACTGGATAAATTCAAGAAAGAATCCACCGAGCGTGGGGCTAACAGCCGTGAAGTCAGCCGGATCATCGATCATTTGCGCACACAGGGAAATTTACTGCAAGGTGTGCCAATCAACGATCAGGGCGGTATCCTGATTCTTGAAACAAATCATATAGCCACAAACATGCCACCCTATTGGAACAAAGAAAATGCAGATAACCGCATCTTGCAGGTTTGCAAAGGTTTATCTGAAGAAAACAAGCCCACAATTCTTGTCAGTCGTGACACCAACATGCGTGTTAAAGCCTCAATCCTGAGCATTCAGGCAGAGGACTTTCGCAATGACAAAGTTTCTCGGATCGAAGAACAATATACAGGACGAGTTACGGCCTATACTACAAGTTCGATAATAGACGCTTTTCACAAAGATGATAAACAAGTCATCACGCCGGATAAACTTCTTGTATTTGACGCAATTGCACAAACCCTCGTCATACAAAAATTTGTCATTAACCAGTTTCTGCTGATAAAGTCCACAGACAACGACCAGCATACTGCACTCGGACGGTTTGACGGAAAAGCCATTGTTCATCTGCGCTACCAAACCCAAATGCCGTTCGGCGTAACCCCACGGAATGTCGGGCAAATCTTTATGCAGGAATGCCTTATGATGGATGCAACTGAAGCACCACTCGTGATCCTGAAAGGAATTTCAGGCACGGCCAAGACATTTTATTCTTTAGCCGTTGGCCTTCACAACTATATGGAAGTTCAGCCCCGCCGCTATCAGCACCTGTTAATCTGCCGGCCAAATGCAATGCTCGATGAAGGAATCGGCTATCTTCCCGGCACTGAAGCCGAAAAAATCGAACCGTATATGAGAGCTATAAAGGACAATCTATTCACGCTGCTATCGACAAATTCCGGTAATGAAGAAAAAGAATTCAGCAAAACAGAAGATACGATACAAATGATGTTCGAGCAGCGCGTGCTCCAAACTGAAGCACTTGCCTATCAGCGAGGACGGTCGTTACAAAATTATTGGGTTATTTTCGACGAGATGCAAAATTCAACACCACGGCAGGCAAAAGCCGTTTTAACACGTCCGGGACGCAACACAAAAATCATTCTGCTGGGCGATCCCGCTCAAATTGATAATCCCCTCTTAGATAGTCAATCAAACGGACTGAGCTATGCCGGCGAAAAAATGAGGGGATCAAAACTATGCTTTCAAGTTACTATGCTGCCGGAAGAATGCGAACGTTCCCCTCTTGCTGCGGAAGCCGCCATGCG
>DCFY01000010.1:1128-2944 GCA_002315155.1 Megamonas sp. UBA1792 | reverse complement strand
TAGGCGGGAGGCTGTTTTCAGAAGTTAAAAGTGTTTTGATTTATAGAATCATTATACAAGGCCATAGCAAAAAAAGCTATGGCTCTTTTTAGAATAAAATGCTGAACATTGTGGAAAATTTCACAAATATAACTACGATAAATAATTCACATAATATTCATTTGTTTTAGTTATTGACATAAAGAGGCAAGAGAATTATAATTTGAATATGGAATTGGTGCGACCAATGTTTAGGTATAAGATTTCTATTGTGTAATAGTTTAGGATTATAACAGACATAATGTTTGGAAAATAATAAATATTATAATAGAACAGACGTATGAGCGCCGATTACCAAACCTGTGGGAGGAATACTTTATGGATATTTTAGTTTGTATTAAGCAAGTGCCAGGCAGCAATAAAGTAAAAATTGATCCGGTGACGGGTGTTTTGCAACGTAATGGCGTTGACAGCAAAATGAATCCGTACGATCTCTATGCACTTGAAACAGGAATGAGACTCAAGGAACGCTATGGTGGCACGGTTAGTGTCATCAGCATGGGACCGCCACAAGCGAAGGCAGTTATCTATGAAGCTTTTGCCATGGGAGCTGACAAAGGTGCGCTTGTGTCAGATCGGAAATTTGGTGGGGCTGATGTTTTGGCAACAAGCTATACGCTGGCACAGGGAATCCGCAAGTTCGGTACGTTTGATCTTATGATCTGTGGTCTCCAGACAACGGATGGTGATACAGCACAGGTTGGACCGGAAATCGCGGAAGCTTTGCATATTCCAAGCGTCTGCAATGTGCGCAACATTCTTGACGTGGATGACCATGCTATTGTCGTTGATATGGATATGCCGCACGATATTGAGCGTTTACGTGTGTCCTTCCCTTGTCTTTTAACAGTACAGAAAGATATTTTTCAGCCGCGCCTGCCTTCATATCTGAAGAAACAAGCGACGCAAAAACGCGATATCCGCATGTTTACAATGGCGGATATGGATGATCAGGATGAAAGGCGCTATGGCCTTAGTGGTTCAGCAACACAGGTACAGCGAATCTTCCCGCCTGAATCCGATAAGAAGCAGGAGATGTGGCAGGATACCAGTAGTAATGCATTGGCTGGAAAGATGTACGATAAAATCAAAGAACTGAAATTTATCTGAGGCGGGAGGAATTTATTATGGCAAAACTTGTTGTACATCAGGATAAAATAGATGATATATCGGCTCTGCTGGCAATCTGTCCATTTGGAGCGATTGAAGAAAAAAATGGTGAAGTAAGCATTGGTGCGGCATGTAAGATGTGTCGTCTTTGTGTAAAGAATGGTCCGAAAGGCGCGGTGGAATTTGTGCCGGATGCGGAAGTAGCCCAAGTGGATAAAAGTCAGTGGAAGGGGATTGCAGTTTACGTCGATCATGTAGACGGTATTATTCACCCAGTGACATATGAGCTTATCGGAAAGGCGAAAGAACTTGCAGCAAAAATAGGGCAGCCCGTCTATGCACTGTTTATGGGCAGTAACATTGGTGATAAGAGCCGGGAACTTTTGCACTATGGCGCAGATAAAGTGTTTGTCTATGATAAGCAGTCTCTTGAATATTTCAAGGTGGAAGCCTATACGTCTGTTTTTGAGGATTTCATCAATAAAGTAAAACCAACTGCGATTCTTGTTGGTGCAACAACGGTTGGACGTCAGCTGGCACCGCGTGTGGCGGCACGTTTCCACACGGGACTGACTGCAGACTGTACAATACTGGATATGCAGGAGAATACGGATCTTGTGCAAATACGTCCGGCTTTTGGCGGCAATATCATGGCACAGATCCTTAC
>DCFY01000010.1:0-744 GCA_002315155.1 Megamonas sp. UBA1792 | reverse complement strand
CCAATTGATGAGGTGAAGCTTAACAGCCATGTTGAGGTTCTACAGGTTACAGCGAAAGAAAAGGAAAAAACCATTGATTCGGCCGAGGTCCTTATTGTTGCCGGACGTGGTATTAAGAAGCAAGCTGATCTTGCGATGCTGCAGGAACTGGCAGATCTATTGGGCGGCGAAGTCGCTTCTACGCGACCCGTTGTTGAGGCAGGCTGGATCGATGCAAAGCGTCAGGTAGGTCTTAGTGGGCGTACAGTACGTCCAAAGCTCATTATTACATGCGGTGTGTCCGGTTCGGTGCAGTTTGTTGCTGGTATGAATCACTCGGATACAATACTCTCGATTAATAAAGATCCCAAGGCGAGTATTTTTAAAGCGGCAAACTATGGCATTGTAGGTGATCTATATGAAATCGTGCCACAGCTCATTGATAAGATCAAAGCAGACAAGGCACTTGGGGGGGCTTCATTATGACAACATATAAAAGAATCGAGAAGAAAGATCTTGATTTTATCAGTTCGGTTATTCAGGATAATGAACGTGTGCTATGGAAAGATAAGATTAATGAAGAATTCAGCCATGATGAACTTAGTGGTACACAGTCTTACCCGGACATTGTTGTTCGTGCGATTTCCGCGCAGGAAATCTCGCAGATTATGGCCTATGCCAATACACATCAGATTGCAGTTACACCACGTGGTGCAGGTACGGGGCTTGTCGGTGCCTCGGTTGCAATGGAACATGGTATCATGA
>DCFY01000043.1 GCA_002315155.1 Megamonas sp. UBA1792 | reverse complement strand
ATTCCTTCACCTTCATGCAGCAATCCCAAAAGCAAATGCTCTGTCCCTATATAATTCTGTTCTAAATCCTGTGCCTCATATTGTGCAAATTCTAATACCTTTATCGCCCGCGCGGTAAATCTGTTATTCATAAAAATCACTCTCCAATTGATGTTTCCCTTAATGCCTTACGCACTATTTCTGCACGTTTCTTATCTATTTCACTTTGCGACATATTTTCATTTTCCTGCAAGTTTTGTAAATAATTTGTCCGGCTTGCAACTAGAAGCTCGTTAAATACTTCAGGAACAGTTTCCTTGATGATTCCCATGTCCATTCCCAATCTCACCTTACTTAAAAAAGACAGGGCTTCTTTGCTGGAAAGACTGTGAGCATATTTCAGCACTCCAAAAGAACGCCAAACTTCATCTTCAAGCTTATCCATAGAATAAAGTTTCAATGCGGTTCGTGCCCGTCGTTCCTGTGCAATAATTTCCTTTACCGCACTTGTAAGATTATCTACAAGTTCTTGTTCCGTAAAACCGAGTGTAAGCTGATTCGATATCTGAAAAATATTGCCTAACACTTCTGTACCTTCACCATAAAGCCCGCGTACAGCAAGCCCAAGCTGTGGAGAAATATTAATGATACTACTAATCTGCTGCGTAAATACAAGTCCTGGTAAATGCAGCATAACAGATGCGCGTAACCCTGTACCAAGATTCGTTGGACAAGATGTAAGATATCCCATTTTCTCATCAAAAGCAATATCTACCTTGGCCTCAATCGCATCATCGATTTTTGATGCTAATTTTAATGGTGTTTTTACATCTAAGCCTGCTACCATACACTGAATGCGCAAATGATCCTCTTCGTTAACCATAATACTGACCTTACCATCATCGCTTATAAGAACATCTCGATGTTGCGGATTCTTTATATGATTACTGCTGATAAAATGCTTTTCAATAAGCACATTCTTTTCAAGCTTCGTTAACTTATCAAGTACGATTTCCTCAAAAGGTTCATCCGTCACATCTTCAATCGCTGGTAAAACCGATACCACCAGATTCTGTACCTTCTCCAATTGTGCCAGATCCGCACGATTTGGAAAAGGAATTCTACAAAAATTTCTTGCAAGTCGAACGCGGCTTGATAAAACAACATCTCCATCCGTACCACTGCCATTCATCCATGATACATAAGGATTCATAAAAAGTTCTTTTTTCGACATTATTTATCAGCCTCCTGTCCTTTATGTTCCAGTTGCCCTTCAAGTTCACGGATTTGATCCCTGAATTGTGCTGCCTTTTCATACTCCTCATTTGCAACATGTGCATTGAGTTTTTGACGCAAAAGCACAAGTTCATGTCGGACATTCAGTTCTCCACCTGAACGCTGTGGAATCTTCCCATTGTGTATACTTGATCCATGAATTCGTCGGAGTAACGGTTCGAGCCGTTTGCCAAAAGTACTATAACATACACTACAGCCGATCTTTCCTGTATGCATAAAATCCCTGTAAGACATACCACAATTAGGACAAACTGCTTGTGCTAACTCATTATTTTCAGATTCAGCTACCATTTGCTGCCCATCATTACTAAAAATCCCCTTAAGAAAATCATTTACAGAAAAATCTTTACCCGTATTGAGCATAAGTTTTCCATATTTTTCAGCACAATCCTTACACAAATTTTTTTCTATTTTTCCTTCATTACTAATCTGCGTAATATGCACACAAGCTTCATTTTTTTTACAATCATCACATAACATACAAAGTCCCCCTCACGTAAAGTTTTCAAGTGTCAAAAACACAGACTGAATAAGTTGTACTCTGTCTTCCGGCAGCAACTTTTCATAAGCCGTTGTTGCAACCTGCATGATAAGAGCTGCTTCACGACTTTGTATAAGCTGATGCTGTAAAAGATAACGAACCATAGACTGTACCTCCTGAATCTCTGTCGTTTCATCGATTTTATCAAGAATCTCCTGATAAATAAGATTCTGTATCGGGCACTGAGCAATACGAATAAACCCTCCCAGACCACGACGCGATTCCACTAAAAATCCTTTATCCAGCGTAAACCGAGTACTCAACACATAACTGATCTGCGATGGAGCACATGAAATCTCATCGGCAATATCCGTCCTGCGAAGTTCTACTTTTCTATTTTGCTGAGCCGACAATCGCCGCAAAATATATTCTTCAATTAAATCAGCTATATTACTCATTATTATCACCTTCACTATATTGACCATTTGACCTTTATTTTATTATATTTGACTTTTTGACTTTTTGCAAGAGTCTTTTTTGCAAAATAAAAGGTATCCTTTGCTTTTTTTACAAAGGATACCTTTTATCTTATTTACTGTAATGCCCCTACTAAGACATCTGCATTTTTCTTCATTGCGTTGATATATGCATCAGAGGCTTCTTCATTTGCCTCACCTGTTACTACAGGATCAAGTGAATATACGACTCCTCCACTTTCTCGTGCAATCGTTTGAGCTGCCCCTTTAG
>DCFY01000003.1:4234-10338 GCA_002315155.1 Megamonas sp. UBA1792 | reverse complement strand
TGCAGACCATGATGATTGGGCTGAGCCTTACAACGGCATTTACGGTTGTGTTTCTCTTTACGGTATTTGCACCGAAGCTTTGCCGCAAGAGTTCGGCTTTTTATACGACGCTTGTTGGCTTGCTGGGTCTTGCTGTATGGCAGTTTATTCCGGCATTGCATGTGTTGCCGCATGTTATTTATTTTGAATGGATTATTTGCATCGGTTCATTTTTGCTTGTGCCAGTGTTTGATTCAAAGTCGATCAAGACACCTGTGCTTGAATGTGAAGATGTGGAAACTGTACTAGCTGGTGAAGAAATCAGTAAGGAACATGTACTGAATTAAAAGTAAAAGCAACAGCCGCACACTTTTGTGCGGTTGTTTTTACAAGTGGAAAAGAGGCTGATAGATTTATGGGAAGTATGGAAAAACCAAAGTTTGGCAGTATCGATGTAGGACGCGCGGCACTTAAAGTCGCTGTTACAGCAAGCCGTGAGGAAGAAAATGAAGTGAAGAAGTATCTGACAGCGGAAGGTATTCAGGCAACGGGGGTGGATTTTGGCGGTGAGTTCGTAAACTCCATTGTAAAAATTGTTGAGAGGGCTGTTGTAGCTGCGCAGCGTGAAGGTATTGTACCGAACAGTTCAACGGGTGCAGGACCGGTTGCGGGGGCAGCAAGCGGGGCAATCGAGCAGGTGAAAAACAAGGCCGTTGGATTTAATGTTGGCGGTAAGATTGGTATTGCGCGTTATCATGAGCACCTTTGTGTTGCCATTTATATGGGCGTTGGTGTGTTGAATCTTAACGAATTAGCCGTTGGTCTGGCGCACAGGATTGTAAGAGAAGACTGAATAAAACAATAAAAAAAGAAACGATTTGAAATTACCGAATCGTTTAAATAATAAGCACTTATGGAATTGTGTAAAACACATTTTTATAGGTGCTTATTATTATGAAATAAAAATGTTTTCTGGTAAAGTATTTGATATATTCAATTTTTTTTGATACAATAAGGTTGATTGAATCAACTAGTTTTTTAAAAAGAAGGGATTGCATGGATTATAGAAATGCGGCGCGGTGCTTTGGCATCCTGCATCGTCGTTCACAGGCATATATTGTGCAGGCTTGTGAAAAGTTGCAGCTCACTTTTTCGGAATATGTTTTGTTACTGAAACTCTATGAAAATGAAGGCATTAGCCAGGAGGATATGGCAAGTCTTATGTATGTCGACAAGGCCGTTGTGGCTCGAACGATCAAGTCGTTGGAGGTACGTGGTTTTGTGCATCGAATACAGGGGAAACAGGATAAGCGAGTAAAGCGTATTTATACGACAGTTTTTGCTCAGGAGCAGGAAGGGTTTCTGCAAGAGGTTCTTGACCGCTGGATTCTATATCTGAGCGGCGGGGTAGAAAATGAACTTATTGACGGCCTGCTTAAAGGATTTCAGGAGTTGGCCCAGCGTGCCGGTGATGCCGACGTGCAAAAGATCGTATCAGAAAAAAATGGGGGAGTTTTTACATGAGAGATGGAAAGTATAATATAGTATGTATTTTTATGATCCTATGTATGCTTGCAGTAACGGGCTGTGGCAAACAGGCAGAGAAAGAAACAAAGGCACCGATGGTAAAGTCACAGACGATATCGCTCGGTGATAACGGTGATTTGTCGACGTATGCAGGATCGGTACATGGACGCTATGAAAGTAATCTATCCTTTCAGGTTGGTGGTAAAATTCTGTCGAGAAATGTGCAGCTTGGTGATCGCGTGCAGGCCGGTGATACACTTATGATTGTTGATGCAAAAGATGTTGTGCAGACGGTAAACAAGAGTGATGCGCAGGTTGAGGAAGCAAGAGCACAAATGTCACTGGCACAGGCAAATCTGAATCGTTACAGTCAGCTTTACGCGCAGGAGGCTATTCCGGCAGCAACGCTTGATCAGTATCAAACATCGTATGATGCGGCGTTTGCGTCATACCAGCAGGCACTTGCGCAATCTGTGCAGGGACATAATTCTCTGGAATATACAAACCTTACGGCCGATGGCGACGGCGTTATTTCTGCTGTAAATGGTGAGGTTGGACAGGTTGTAGCTGCTGGTCAGACAGTGCTTACGCTGGTTCACTCAGATGAGTTGGAAGTGGAGATCGATATCCCGGAAAACCGGGTACAGGATATGACTATTGGTAAAACGGTGGCGGTGTCGTTCTGGGCACTTGGAAACAGTCGTATTGATGGAGTTGTGCGCGAGGTTGCACCTATGGCGGACAAGACGGCCCGGACCTATAAAGTGCGTATCTCATTGCCACAGCCGCCCGCTGATGTCCGGCTGGGAATGACGGCGAGTGTTATCTGCTCGGCATCGGATAAGAAACTGGCACCGGATACTGTGCTGCTGCCACTGTCGGCAATTTATCAGACCGGTGATACCCCCCAGGTTTGGGTTGTTGGTGAAGATATGACGGTATCACTTAAGACGATCAAGGTAGAATCCTTTGGTGATAATGAGGTCAAGGCAACAGGGCTTGCAAATGGCGATATCGTTGTGACTGCAGGTGTGCACAGGCTTTACAATGGAGAAAAAGTGCGCTTAACGGCGGGTGAAGATGCATGAGAAACCTGACGGAACTCGCATTAAAAAACAAGGTAATTGTTTGGTATTTTATCATTGCCGTTATCATTGGCGGGATATTTTCTTATATTAAACTCGGTCGTATGGAAGACCCGGATTTTACGATTCGGCAAATGATAGTAAGTGTATCGTGGCCGGGGGCAACTGCACAGCAGATTGAGGAGCAGGTAACAGATAAGCTTGAGAAGAAGCTGCAGGACACACCGGGCCTTGATTACGTTAAGAGCTATTCGCGTGCTGGATCATCCGTGATCTATGTATCACTGAGTCAGGATGTCGATAGCGCAAAGATACGGACAACGTGGCAGGAGGTAAGAAATCTTGTTAATGATGTAAAGCAGGATTTGCCGGATGGCATCTACGGTCCTTATTTTAATGATCGTTTCGATGATGTTTATGGATCAATTTATGCAGTAACGGGGGATGGCTATTCCTATGAGCAGATGCGGGAACGTGCAGAAAAAATACGTCGTCTGCTGCTGAGCATTGGCAGTGTCAGTAAAGTTGAGCTCATTGGGGAGCAGCCGGAAAAGGTCTATATTGAAGTCGAAAACAGTAAGCTGGCGGAGCTTGGTATCAGCCCGCAGGTTATTTCAAATGCAATCAAGACGCAGAATGAAATTACAGCATCTGGCATGGTAGAAACGAATACGGATAATGTTTATATGCGCATTACCGGGATGTTCGATAATATCGATGCAATAAAGGAACTGCCAATTAATGCAAACGGCAAAGTTTTCCGTCTTGGTGATATTGCAAAGGTTGAACGCCGCTATGTAGAACCATCAGAGCCGAAGATGTACTATGAAGGCGAGCCGGCAATTGGGATTGCTGTATCCATGGAGGCAGGCGGTAATATCCTGACGCTGGGGCAAAATCTCGATGGAATGATCAAAAAAATCGAAGAGGATCTGCCGGTCGGGCTGGAAATTCATCAGGTATCGGATCAGCCGCAGGTTGTTGAAAAATCTATTGGTGACTTCATTAACACATTGCGTGAAGCTATTATCATTGTGCTTATCGTGAGCTTTTTAAGTCTTGGCTGGCGAACGGGACTTGTCGTAGCAGGCTGTATTCCGCTTGTTATTGCGGGCGTATTTTGTGCGATGGAAATCCTCGGTATTAATTTGCAAAAAGTATCGCTGGGGGCACTTATCATCTCGCTGGGACTCCTTGTCGATGATGCGATTATTGCCGTGGAAATGATGAGTGTAAAATTGGAATCCGGGCTTGGCCGCTTCGATGCAGCCTGTTATGCGTTTCGGGCAACGGCAAAACCGATGCTTACAGGTACGCTTATCACGTGTGCGGGATTTATTCCGGTTGCTTTTGCAAAAGGGATGGCAGCCGAGTTCTGCAATGCACTCTTTCCAGTTATTGCCTGTGCACTCCTTATATCCTGGATTGTATCCGTAATGGTTGCACCGCTTTTTGGCTATAGTCTTATCAAAGTAAAAGTTAAAACGAATGAATCTGGTAAAATTGATCCATACCAGAGCCGTTTCTATAAGCTCTTTCGGAAGGTGCTTGTTTGGTGTCTGGAACATAAGGCGGTTATCATCGGTTCGACGGTGACTGTATTTATTGCAGCACTATTTATGATGAAGTTTATCAGGCAGGAGTTTTTTCCACCGTCGTTACGGCCGGAAATTATCGTTGAAATGACACTGCCGGAAGGTTCTTCGCTCAAGGCAACGGAGACAGAAGCAACACATTTTTCATCTTTTCTTGATACGGAAGCAAGTAATATGGATAATTATTCTTACTATGTTGGGGAGGGTGCACCGCGCTTTGTTTTGACGACGGACCCTGTTCTGCCGGCGAAGAATTATGTTCAGTTTATTGTTGTGGCGAAGGATGTTGATGCGCGCAAAGCACTTACAGAAAAAATTCAGCAGGAACTGGATGATAACTATCCAAATGTTCGCAGCAATATAAAGTTTATTCAGACAGGACCACCAGCGGCTTATCCGATCATGCTGCGAGTGTCCGGCTATGATCATGATAAGGTCCGCGGAATAGCAAATGAAATTGCAACGCGGCTTCATGAAAATCCGAATAATAAACAAATTAATCTTGACTGGAATGAAAAGACACCGGTCATGCATCTTGCTCTTGACCAGGACAAGCTGCGTGCGCTTGGAATTACGGGGCAGACGCTGGCACAGACCCTCTATACAGAATTGTCGGGAGCATCTGTGGCCCAATACTATGAAGGCGACCGCACGGTGGATATCATGCTGAAGCTGCAAGACGAAAATCGATCAGATCTTTCAAAGATTAAGGACACGCCTATTTATCTCGGCTCGGCTGGTTATGTGCCGCTTGATCAGATCGCTAAAATCAGCTATGATGCCGAAGATGGTCTTATTTGGCGCCGTGATCTTAAACCGACGATTACAGTACAGGCGAATATTGAAGAAGGCACAGCCAACGATGAGACGCAGAAAGCGTATGATGCAACAAAGGATATCCGTGATGCGCTGCCGCTTGGCTATAGTATTAAGGCCGGAGGGGCACTTTCTGATAGTCAGGACTCGGCAAAATATCTTATGGTGCCGATTCCGGTTATGCTTTTTATTATTATGACGCTGCTTATATTTCAGCTCAGAAGTGCAAAGCTTATGTTCCTGACACTTATGACAGCCCCGCTTGGACTTATTGGTGTAAGTTTTGGCATGCTGTTGACGAATCAGGCGATGGGCTTTGTCGCAGAGCTGGGTATACTTGCCCTCAGCGGCATGATTCTCCGCAATTCAGTCATTCTCATTGATCAGATACAAAAGCATCTTGCCGATGGTGAGACACAGTGGGACGCGATCATTGATTCGGCTGTTCTGCGATTTCGTCCGATTATGCTTACAGCAGCAGCGGCAATTCTTGGCATGATGCCGCTTGTGAGCAACACATTCTGGGGACCGATGGCTGTTGCTATCGCCAGTGGGCTGTTTGTTGCAACAATCCTTACTTTGCTTGTACTGCCAACGATGTACGCGGCATGCTTCAAGGTTAAAAAAGAATAAAAAAGAATAAAATAATAGAAAAATTCTCTGGAACAATTATATGTTCCAGAGAATTTTTTGTTTATGAAACAGAATATGCATGTGTTTTTTACTGCGGCTTTATTCGATACATGTGATTAAGAGGACCGCTGCCTTTTCCGAGATTCAGCCCGGCTTTGAGAGCACCGGTAATATAGTCTTTTGCATTTTTGACGGCGATGGGAAGGGGATGGCCGTCAGCAAGATTGCAGGCTATGGCAGAGGAGAGAGTACAGCCGGTACCGTGTGTATTTGGATTTGCTATTTTTTCGCCTTTAAACCAGTGGACCTCATTTTGCCAAAAAAGCAAATCATCAGCTGTATCGGTGAAATGCCCCCCTTTGATGAGGATACCACTGTTCAGACCGGAAGCAATTTGACGAGCCGCACACAGACTATCGTCTTTTGTCTTTATTACGGTATTTGTCATAGCCTCAGCCTCGGGGATGTT
>DCFY01000003.1:737-3859 GCA_002315155.1 Megamonas sp. UBA1792 | reverse complement strand
GCAGCAATTGTTTCGATAATTGCTGCATTTGACACCATGCCAATCTTTACGGCATCTGGGCGTATATCCTGAAAGATGCAGTCGATTTCCTGAGCGACGAATTCCGGTGCAGCATCAAAGATGCCATAAACACCGGTTGTGTTTTGTGCCGTGAGTGATGTGATGGCACTCATGGCATACATCTTATGAACAGTGATGGTCTTGATATCCGCCTGTATGCCCGCACCTCCACTGCAGTCAGAACCTGCAATCGTGAGAATTTTTTTGGGGATAAATTCTTGTGGCACAGAGATTCCTCCAGTACATTAATTTTAAAATAATTTTAGCACAAAATTGACGAACTTAGTAGATGATATCATTCGCAGGAGATCGGAATGTGTTCTGTAAAATCGTTTACTTCTTTAATACAAATTCAAAAATCGAAAATTTTCCTATTTCACTTTTGCAGCTTAGTCCTATGCCATGGCGATCGGCAATGTGTTTGGCGATTGCAAGGCCAAGGCCTGTACCGCTGGTATTGCTCTGTGAATGGGTACGGTAAAAGCGCTCGAAAATATGTGGCAGATCTTCTGCCGGGATACCACAGCCATTGTCTTTAACACAGACGGTGCAGCTTGTATCAGTTTGCTGAATGCTTGCATGAATCGGCTGCCCTGCTGGAGAAAATTTTACGGCATTATCGAGGACGATTATAAACATTTGCCGCAAACGCCCATAGTCGCCTTCAAAAGAAAATGGGGCCAGATCGCCGTCAAGTGTGAGGGCAATGTTCTTTTTTTCGGCAAGATGACGGATGGCGTGGACAGCATCGTTGAGCACATCGTTCAAAAAGATTTTAGTTTTATCGATCTTGAAGTCCGTATTTTGCAGCCGTGAAAGCTCCAAAAGATCATTGACAAGTCGCTGTAAATGAATTGTATCAGAAAGCATCTGCTGAAGATACTCCCTGCGTTCATTCGGGTCTTTGATAAAATCGTTTTCGAGAACCTCCAACGATCCGCGCAGAACGGTAATCGGTGTACGGAGCTCATGAGAGATGTTTGTGATAAAGTCACGGCGCATTTGTTCAAGTTTCATACTTTCTTTTTCTGCTTCAGCAAGGCGCAGCGCGAGTTCATCAATATTTTGGGCAAGCGAGCCAATCTCATCGTTCTGTGTAATGCCCGTACGTGCAGTATAATCTTTCTCCATGAGGCGAGTGGCAGTTGTTCCCATTTTACGCAGTGGTTCAATAAAATGAGAAGCTAAAACAACAGAAAGAGCAGCAGCAAGCAGAAGTGCAGTGATAAGGCAGGCTGCAAGAAGTGTCATACCGTCGAGTTCAGCTTCGTTCATGCCCTTAATCGTACGATGCAGCAGAAGAGCAGCCTGGACATTGCCGTTGCTGTCACGGATTGGTGCGCCGACGGTCACGGATGGTTCACCCAGCAGTGAACTGAAATCTTCTCCGCTTTCCACATGACCGGCAAAGACCTTTTCGATAAGTTCTTCAGCACCGTCGGGAAGCTCACCATAAGAGTAGCGCATGCGGCTTCCATAGAGATCAATGGTGCGGGCCTGCTCGTCGACAATCCAGACCTCACTCATGGCGATTTCATTTAAAAGCCGCAGATAAACATCATATGTTCTGAAATTGCTTTTTTCCTTATCGTCACGATTTTTCATTTCATAGCCCTTCATCATTGCAGGACCGTTGCCACGAGGCTTTATCATGTTTTTTTGTTGGGCAAGCTGGCTATGGTGTTCCTCGTACTCTGGCATGCTTGACAGCGTGTTGGCGATGGAAATCGCACGATTTTTAAGTTCGGTTTTGTGCAGGTTGCTTGTATGACGCATGAAAAGAAAAGTGAAAAGACAGCCAATAATAAGAGCGAAAAGCAAAAGAACAATCGAGAAATAAGTCACAAGCTTGCGGGTGAGTTTATGATTCATGACAAAGCTCCTCAAAGGTGTAGCCAACGCCCCAAACGGTCTTTATTTGCCAGGAGCCATGAGCTATGATGTCCAGCTTTGCCCGCAGTCGTTTGATATGTGAGTCGACTGTGCGATTATCGCCGTAGTAGTCATATCCCCAGAGACTGTTCAGCAGATTGTCGCGGGAGAAAACCTTCCCCTTATTTTCGAGAAGAAGCCAGAGAATTTCTAATTCTTTTTTTGTCAGACTGATGGGGGTATCGTCAAGTGTGACTTTGTAATCATCCAGGCTGACGCAAAGCTTGTCATAGACCAGCATTTTCTGCAGGGCATCATTTGCGGGTGTCCGCTCTATACGGCGCAGCACGGCGCGTACACGTGCCATGACTTCAGCAGAGGAAAATGGCTTGACAATATAATCATCGGCACCGATATCCAGTCCCATAATACGCTCAAAATCTTCACCGCGAGCAGTAATCATGATGACAGGTACATTGGATTCCTTACGAATTTCACGGCAGACAGCAAAGCCGTCTTTTTTTGGCATCATAACATCTAATAGAATCATAGTAAATGTATTTTCATGGAATTTTTTTAGGGCATCTTCACCATCCTGTGCTGTAGTTGGAACGAAGCCCTCATTTTTAGCAAACTCGGATAGTATCTTTGTGATTTGCAGATTGTCATCGGCTATTAATATATTTGGCATGTTATCCGCCTCCTTATCTAAAGAGAGTAACAACTTTTTATGGCAGGTGTGTGTGTTTATCAAAGTTTATCACAAAAATGCAGAAGAAAAAACATACTTTTGCCATAAAGCATTAGTAAAATAAAAATAAAGTAAAAAGCGGTATGAATAAATATATACTGCGTAAAAAGGTGGAGTAAAATGAAACGCAATTATTTTCTAGCCATAGCACTGCTTGTTTTTGCTATCGCTTGCATCGCGACGGGGATTATACTGGATTTTCATTTAATAGGCGGCAAGGGGAGCAGCCTGGGCCAACTTGTAAAGAACGGACATATCTATGCAGGCTATATTATGATGGCAGGTATTACAGTACATTTTCTTTTGCACATGAGTTGGTTACAGAATATGACGCAGCGTATTTATAATGGAGAATATAAAAAAATAGCAAGTAAGAAATGAAGAATAAATAAAGTTGAAAATTACAGGAGGGAAAGACCTACTATCGTGACAACAAGGA
>DCFY01000003.1:0-442 GCA_002315155.1 Megamonas sp. UBA1792 | reverse complement strand
CTTATGAAAAAGATGAGACGTATGATAGCGGCACTTGCAGCTGCAGGAGTACTTACCGCTGTGGCTATACCGGCATTGGCTGCAGATACAGACAATAGCAGCAGCGGCGGTAAAGTAATGTATAGCAAAAACAATGCGAACTGGTGTGATGGCAGCGGTGCGGGAGCGTGCAATGGACAAGAGAATAGTAACGGCCGGCATTGTCGCTGGAATAACAACTGAATCAAATAGTTATAAAGGAAGTGGTGCTGCAAAGCGGCACTTCTTTTCTTATGCAGAGCAGTTTTACGCAGCTTCATTAATAAACAATATAATAGAAAACGAATTATAGAAGCAGATGAAAACACCAGATACAGTGACATAAAAGAATACGATTAATATTACAAAAAGTTGTTTGTAGTAGGCTGTATAATGGTATGAAACGGTTACAGATTACTAAAAT
>DCFY01000115.1 GCA_002315155.1 Megamonas sp. UBA1792 | reverse complement strand
AACTTTCTATTAACCCCATTGATATCAAATCTTTTATACCATCGCATATTAAATAGTATTTAGACGATTTTTAAGTAGCTCTTGTTTGACTTCATAAACAATTGATTTTTACAAGTCAATGATATTATCTTTATATTAACAGGGAATACGTATTCTTTTTATTTCTGTCAATATTCTACAAGAAAATATTTTTCAACTATGCTACACTAAAAATAAAGGAGACGATTTCTTGTCACTTGAAGAACGTACCGTACGCTTTGATGAGGGACTGCGGGTTGAGGCGTATCGTTTCAAAGGTATCATGCAAAAATTTCCAAACCATTTCCATGAATATTATGTCATCGGATTTATTGAAAGTGGGAACCGCCGTCTTTCTTGCAAAAACAAGACGTATACAATTCATCCCGGTGACTTGCTGCTTTTCAATCCTTTAGATAACCACACCTGTGAACAGCTTGATTCACAAGCACTTGACTATTGCTGCCTTAATATCGAATCCACCGTTATGCAGGCTGCCGTAAAAGAAATAACCGGCACAACTGCTCTGCCACAGTTTAAACAAACTGTAATTTTAGGCAGCAAAAAAGTTCTTTGTCTCAAAGAATTGCATCAGGCTATCATGGACGGGCAAGCCAATCTTCATAAAGAGGAGTTTTTTCTTTCTTTGATTGAACAGCTCCTTGCTGATGAAAAAACACCACTATTGCCACCGGATTATGTATCAGTTCTCCATTTGCAGACTGCTAAGGTCTGTGATTATATCCACGGCCACTATCCGGAACATATATCACTTGATACATTAAGCAGCATCGTACAAATGAATAAGTATTCACTGCTTCGCGCTTTTACAAAAATAAAGGGGATCACTCCCTATCGTTATCTGGAAACCATACGAATCAATGAAGCTAAGAAACTGCTGGAAAAAGGCAGCGCACCACTTGATTCTGCTCTGCAGACTGGCTTTGTTGACCAAAGTCATTTTACTAACCGGTTCAAAGAGTCGATCGGGCTGACCCCAGGACAATACCAGTCGATTTTCAATAAAAAATCGATACATACTTTATAAACAAGGAGAAATCTATGGAGCAAAACAAAACGCTTACCGGCCATCTTGCAGCAGTCTTCACGATCTTTGTCTGGGGAACGACCTTTATCTCGACAAAGATTTTGCTGCAAACACTCAGCCCAATCGAAATTCTTTTCTCACGCTTTATACTGGGCTTTATTGCCTTATATCTTGCCTATCCACATCGCTTGCAGATAAGGGGCAAACAGCAGCAATTTGTTTTCGCCGCTGCAGGGCTCTGTGGCATCACGCTTTATTATTTATTGGAAAACATTGCCCTTACGTATTCGCTTGCTTCAAATGTTGGTGTCATTATCTCGATTTCACCTTTTTTTACAGCACTTTTTGCTCATTGGTTTCTTGATGGCGAGCGTCTGCGCCCGTCTTTTTTTATTGGATTTGCTGCCGCTATAACGGGTATTATTTTTATTACCTTTAGCAGCAGCAGCGTTTTTCATCTCAATCCATTTGGTGACTTGCTTGCGATCGGAGCTGCAATTGTCTGGTCCATCTATTCTATTTTGACGCGCAAGATCAGTGCCTATGGTTATCCTGCGGTAGCCGCTACACGTCATATATTTTTTTACGGTCTGCTTTTTATGCTGCCTGCACTTTATATCTTTGATTTTCATCCAACTCTAGCTGCCTTCAGCAATACGGTTGTTCTCTGCAATCTTCTTTTTCTTGGGCTGGCAGCTTCTGCTCTTTGTTTTGTTACCTGGACCATTGCCGTAAATATTCTCGGTGCAGTCCGGACGAGTATCTATATCTATCTTGTACCAGTCATTACTGTCATCTGTTCAACACTTATTCTCGCGGAGCAAATCACACCATTGGCAGCGATCGGCATCCTTCTCACGCTCTCCGGTTTGCTTATCTCTGAGGGAAAGCTCGGCACCTATATACGAGTCTTGCATTCTAATCATCTTTCATAGCGCAGGAAAAACATTTGCTTTTCCAGTACCAGCCCTGCAACTGCAAAAAAAGATTGTCCTGCTTCATATTGATAGCAGGACAATCCTTTTTCTATTTTATCGCATAACGATTTACCCATACTTTATGATTTTCTATATAACCTCGAAGGATGCCTGCACCAATATCGTCATTTGTGTCGGGAACAATCGAATAATAGTGCCCATCCAGTTCACTGCTGAGATCCGACCAGCCATTGGCTGCATTCCAATACGAATACGAGATTACTTTTTCAGTACCCTGCAGCAAATTATATGTTTTCTTAGTAAACTTAATTTCCGTCACAGCACCAGCCGCATTCTTTGTTTCTTCCCAAGTCCAAAGGATCGTATTGTCATCATGTTGGCGCATCGTCGTCGTATCAGCAAAACAGTTGGTGCTCGCTCCATCCACAGAGCTTGCCTGCCAAAGCAGCAACCAGCGATCCGCTGCACTTTTGCGATCAACTTCGCCTTGCGAGAATACCTGATCAACAATATTATTATAGAAATCTTCATCAAAAGACTGTGAATTGATTTCTTTTACTGTTCGCTTTGTATAATCTTTTGACCAAATGGGTTTATCATTTGCATCATAAAATATTTCCTGTGCATACTCGATCGTACGGTTCTGTGGATTGATCTCTACACGACCCAAGCTATAGCTTAGAGTAGACGGATCTGGTATTGCTGCAGTAATACCATAATTATCAATTGTTTCTTTTGCTCCTGCATACGAGTAGTTTGTCTTTGTCCAGGCTTCGATTCGCGTTGGCACATTATTTATATTCGTAACAACACGTACGCGTGCCGGTGCGAAGAATTTGCTGTATTTGGTATCCGAAGAAATCCAATACCACTCCGCCTTTTCCGCAGCTGCAGCACGAACACTCCCCACAGACAACAGTATCACTAAAAACAGTACTAACATTTTCGTATACTTCATATTTCTCCTCCTCTATCAACTTGCATATAAAAATAGCTTTCTTATATTGTATTCTGAAACAACAAAATATACAATAGATAGAAACCTTCCGCACGTATTCTTACGTGCAGCAATAAGGCTAAACGATCTGCCGTAATGACAAATATTTAGATTCTTTATA
>DCFY01000059.1 GCA_002315155.1 Megamonas sp. UBA1792 | reverse complement strand
AGACTGGCAAAGGAAACAGCAACACGTTTGGGGATCGACTTTGTTGAGCGAGGCAAGGCATCAATTGAAGCACTTAAGGAACAGTATAAGACAGAGCTTGTTCTTGTAGCGAAAAAGAAAGCACTTGTGCTTGAAACATCAGATGGTGAGTTCTTTTTCCATCCGAATATGGCGCATCTTCGTGTTAAGAATATTCGTCTCGGGCAGAAAGATCATATGGTTGAGATCATGGGCCTTACGGCAGGTATGAGTGTACTCGACTGTACACTTGGTTTCGGCGCAGATGCGATTGTCGCAAGTTTTGTTGTCGGTTCCAAAGGCAGAGTGACAGGGCTTGAAGTAAACCCGCTCATTGCGGAAATTGTTGGGTATGGTCTTGCACATTTTATTGCGGGAAACTATCCTTTACAGGAAGCGATGCGGCATATTAATGTTGTGACGATAGATTATCTTAGGTATTTACAGCAGCAGCCGGATAAGTCCGTGGATATTGTTTATCTTGATCCGATGTTTCGCTATCCGTTGAAGGCCAGTACAAACTTACAACCACTACGCTGTGTAGCCGACCATCGGGCGGTGAGTATCACTGCTATAGAAGAAGCAAAACGCGTTGCTCGTTGCCGTGTTATTATGAAGGAAAATAGCCGCAGTCTTGAATTTGAGCGGCTCGGTATGCAGTGCATCCTGGGTGGAAAGTATAGTTCTGTACACTATGGCGTTATCAATTTATAAGCAGAAAAATAAATTAAGTTGATCGTTTAAATTTTAAATATGAGTACATGTGTATATGTTTTAAAAAGAAATGGTGTTTTTGGGGGATGGGTCCATTTGTCTGAGAAGTCTTTTTGTTGGAAGCAGCTTCAATAATATAAGACAAATAAGAAAGTCTGGTACAAGATAGGTTGCATTAAAGGTGAAGGAATACATATAGGCAGAGGTTCCAGCTGGGGCATAAGAGGCAAAAAACACAATACCAGAAATGAAATGACAGAGAAAACGTCCTGTTATGGCGATTGCCGTGCCGATATAAAGATGTTTTCGAAAATAGCCGGCAAGTCCAAGAGCCATATAAGGAAGCGGGTAGTCAAAAAGCACCTGTACAGGATGCATAATAAAAGGGTCTTGTAAAAGATTTATTATGCCATAGAGAAAACCGGTGAGAAAGCCGACACCGGGGCCGTAACGAAATGAAATAAATAGTAAAGGAAGCATACTTCCAAGTGTGATACTGCCGCCTTGTGGCATATGATAGAGCTTAAATTGATTGAGGAGAATCGTGAGTGCAAGCATAAGTGATATTGTTACGAGCATCTTTGTATTCAAGATTACTTTTCTAAAATGAAGAAAAGCAAAAATAAATAGAATGACAGCAAATAAGGCAAAAATAGTTGTAGTATGTGAAGAAAGCTCTGCAAAATTGTTTATAAAGGTTTCAATCATAATCTAAGCTCCTTTTCGTTCCATTGACAATAGATGCCAATCGTTCCGGCAGTAAGAGATACTTTAATTTGTTTTGAAGAATTTGCAAGTTTGTTACTTATGGCATAAGGAAGTGTTGTATTTAGTTTAACTTTATCTAACGGCCAATAAACGCCATCAATAGAAACACCTGTGCAGCTTGGCGCAAGCGGTAACAGTGAAATTGATTCTGGCAGCAGTGAAAAACTAATAGAAACATGGCTGTTTCCTTGTAAGAGGAGAAGAACTTCTTTGTCATCAGCGGCACAACCAGAAAAGTTTTTGTCACAAAATCCCTGAAGAGAATAAATATTACTGAATGCATGATCAAAGCGACCGCCCCAGACACCTGTGAAGATGACAAAGGTGCTTTCATAGTTGTCTTTGATTTTTTGCAGGGCAAGCTGTGTATCGGTAAGATCCTTTAGCGGAGAGAATTCTTCTGTAGGAATATGATGTGCCTTACTCCAGGCCCATCCATTACTGCTGGCACTGTCACCGTCACCAATAAGATGGTGCGGTATAAGGCTGGCAGCGATACAGGCATCAATGCCATGATCGGCACACCATATATCCTTATTGACAGCAGCTTCCTGCAGCCAGAAAGTTTGCGGTGCTCGTCCTCCAGCGATAAGAAGTGTCATTGTCTGTGGCAAGGATTTGGAAAATGTTGCATTGAACTGTGGCAAGGTTAAAGTATAAGACATAAAAGCACCTCTTGTAGCAGATTTTTTATACAATAATATTAAGCATACAACGTTAAAAAGGTTTTGGCAATTTGCTTTTGAAAAGTATTCATGAGGACCGAAAAATGGAATAAGCAGGATTTTTTGTCTTGATGTGTAATTTTAATGATAAGGTCTATTTTATATTGTTTTAAGAAAGGCGGTGCTTTATGATTAAATTTTCTTATTTTGGGCATTCTTGCTTTATGCTTGATAATGGTACAACAAAACTGTTGTTTGATCCGTATTTTACAGGGAATCCGGTTGCAACTGTTAAGCCGGAAGATGTTGATTGTCAATATATATTTGTATCCCATGCCCATGGTGATCACCTGGGTGATGCAGCATCAATTGCGAAACGAACAGGCGCTATGATTATTGGTGTGCCGGAAGTACTTCGACTTTGTCAGGATCAAGGCTGTGAAAATATCTATGGTATGAATATTGGCGGCTCGCATCGCTTTCCGTTTGGTAAGGTTCGTATGACTACAGCCTGCCACAGCTGCGGTGTTGCAGGTGGTCATGCTTGTGGTTTTGTCGTTCACTTTGATCCACTCAATATTTATTTTGCTGGGGATACATCATTGTTTAGTGATATGCAAATTATTGGTCGTAAAGAAAATATTGACTATGCGATTCTGCCAATCGGGGATGAATATACAATGGGAATGGAAGATGCGGCAATGGCAGCACAACTATTAAATGCACGGAATGTAATTCCTGTTCATTATAATACGTGGGAAAAAATTGCACAGAACCCAGAAGAATATAAACAGCTGACAGAATCTATGTCACGTGCAGAGGTGCATATTGTACCTTTGGATGGTACATTGGAACTTAAATGAAAAAAGAAAAACTTATTGTGATTTTAGGGCCTACGGCTGTAGGAAAAACAGTGCTTAGTATTGAGCTTGCAAAAAAGCTGCAGACGGAAATCATATCGGGTGATTCAATGCTGGTCTATAAAGGATTTGATATTGGATCAGCAAAGCCAACACCAAAAGAGCGTCAAGGGATTGTGCATCACATGATTGATATCATGGAACCACAGGAGAAATATAGTGTTACGCAGTTTAGAAAATCCGCAGAAAAATATATTACAGAAATCAATGCAAATGGTAAAATACCAATTCTTGCTGGTGGAACAGGACTTTATATAAAGGCACTTGTTGAAGATTATTATTTCAATAAGACACCTGGTGATGAGGTGTATCGAAAAAAGCTTGAAGAACTTGCAGTGGAGAAGGGCAAAGTATATGTTTATAATATGCTTGCATCTGTAGATGAAAAGACTGCTGCAAGACTGCATGTAAATGATTTTCGCCGTGTGATTCGTGCACTTGAGGTTTATCATATGGGAGGCGAACAAATATCTCAGGAAAAAGCGGCAGCAGATGGTGAGTTGAAGTATGATGTTTATGTCGTTGGCTTGACACGTGAGCGGGCTGCGCTTTATAAACGAATAAATCTTCGTGTTGAGCTTATGTTTGCTTCTGGTTTGGAAAATGAGGTGGCGATGCTTCAGAAAAATGGTAGCACACGTGATTGTCAGGCAATGCAGGGAATTGGCTATAAGGAGACAGCCGCATGTCTTGCTGGTGAAATCCCACGAGAGCATGTAGTTGCTTTGATTCAACGTGCAACACGTCATTTTGCAAAGAGACAGCTTACGTGGTATAGGAAAATGCCATATATTCACTGGTATGATGCAGGAGACTATACTGCCGATAAATTGATCGATGTTGTTTATGCAGATATAGCAGGAACTTTCGAAATAAAGTAGAATTAATATAATGAAAAATGGAGGCATAAGGAGGTTTTTTCATGCCAGCAAAAGTCATTAATTTACAGGATAGTTTTTTAAATCAGGTGCGTAAAGAAAATGTGGCTGTAATTATTCATCTTGTCAATGGATTTCAATTAAAGGGTTTTGTCAAAGGATTTGATAATTTTACAGTTATTCTTGATAGTGCAGGAAAGCAGCAACTTGTTTATAAGCATGCAATTTCAACGATTATGCCAGCAAAGCCGATTGCCGGAAGCTATGATAGTGAAAGAAGAGAAGAAAGCAAAGATTGATTTGTAATGAGAGAGCAGAGTGGCAAGCGGGCTTTGCTCTTTTTTTGATAAAACAAAAAGAACAAAAGTTCCAACAGGAGGATCTATGAGAAAAAGGGGATTTGAAATTATTAAAAAATATGAGAGAGAAGATATACATTTGCCGCAAAGGAAGACCGGAATGAGTGCTGGTTACGATATTGAGGCGGCT
>DCFY01000062.1 GCA_002315155.1 Megamonas sp. UBA1792 | reverse complement strand
AACTATCTATTCCTTCTATATAAATGTCATTCTGTGTATCCTCAATATGATCACTTTCACAAAGTCCCCCATAAGCTGACGTCCCCAACGCTGCCGCGGGAAAAACTGCAGCATACTGCAGCATACGCCGTCGATCCTTATCAACCGGAACATTTGTCCCTTTCAATTTACGATAAGCAAATCGCACAAATACAATTAAAAACACCGCTCCAATCATAAGCACTTGCAGCATAAACCACATCGACAGGAGACGCAGTAAAGGCCCGGTAAAAGCCCAATCACCAAACAACCACTTGCCCATGAGAAGTCCTGCCATTGACGCACCATTGAGAACCAAACACATTTTCCTGACAAAGCTTCTATATTTTGCTGTACATATATAATCAAGTGTCTTACTAAAAAGTGCTGTCACCACCAACATAACAACTACAATAATCACAAAAAACAAAGTCCCCGGACCTCTCATCCTTATTCCTCCAAATCTTATTTATCATTCTCGTATTATATCATAATTATATGAAAAAAAGCAGAACACCCTTGCGACCAAGAAGATCCAGTTCAATGATTGTTCAGTAAAGTACAAATTAAAATCTGTTTTTCTGCTTTTATTGCAAAAAAAAGAGAACCGGTGCTACCGGTTCCATAAATTCTCAATTATAGACATCCAAATAAAACATTTTTACACTTCGCCACGTAAATGAGCCAATTCTGCTTGCTTCTCACAATAATACCATCTTATGGATTTACCAATAGCACACCGAATTGCGTCAAGCTTTCCCTGCTGCGCGAGTCTTTTCAGCCGACTGGCATCAAAACCGCTAATTGATAGATAACTAGCCGAAATGAAACCTCCTCTTTTTAAAAGATTACGATAGTCTGCACTATCTCTTCGGTCCATTGCAACATTTTTAATTGCCATAAATATCCCCCCATCACTATTGTGTGAGCCGCATTTACAGTTCATCTACGAAGACACCTATATTATAGCATATAACTGTAAATATGTATACTGTAAATTTACAGTTCTTCTTTTTCTGCCTTTAAAATATCGGAATATGATAAATTTTGCAATTTTACACATAAATTATTATACAATTCTGTATTCTTTCTTCTTTTTTTCATTCGTTTTTTATTGTTTTTTCGTAATATTTTCTTATATTATATAGGCAAATGATTTAATTTTGTATATAATAAGAGAGTATGTTGTGTATTATATATCACAGGAGGTTTTTGTATGCTAACCGCTCAAAAGCAAGACTATGCCTTGACCCAAGAACTCGCGGCAAAAATCGATCTTGTACTGGCATCGCATGATTATGATCAGACACAGATTGTTGGCGTTCTGCTCGATGTACAGGGTCTTATCGAACAACACTATATTCCAGAAACTATTGCCTATTACGTTGCTGAAAAACTTGATGTAAAGATCTCAAACATCTATGACTGCATCACATTCTATTCCAGCCTCTCAGAAAGTCCCCGTGCAAAATATCCAATTCAAATCTGCAATTCCATTGTTTGCCAGGTCAATGACAACCAGTCCATATTCTCTACTTTTAAGGAACTTCTTGGCATTGATATTGACGAGGTTACCTATGACGGCCGTTTCACACTTGAGAGCGTACCTTGTTTTGGTGCTTGCGATCAGGCACCGGCTGTACGTATCAATGGGAATGTCTATGGACATCTTGACAGCCATGAAAAAATTGAAGAGCTACTGAATAAACTACTTTAAGTAAAGGAGAATTAAGCGTTTATGAGTAAACCGATACACTTTATCACAAAGAATTTTGATAAGTATGATGTTTCCTCCATTGGGTCCTATATGAATATTGGCGGCTTTGAAGCACTAAAAAAAGCAGTCACAATGGATGGTGAAGATATCGCTGCAACAATTGCCGAAGCCAAAGTCAAAGGCCGCGGTGGTGCTGCTTATGATATGGGCCGCAAATGGTCACAAGCCCGAGCTGTTATAGGTGAGAAAAAAGTCGTTATCTGTAATGCTGATGAAGGTGAGCCCTGTACATTCAAGGACCGTGAGCTCATCACCAAGGACCCGTTCAATCTTATTGAAAGTATGATTATTGCCGGCTACACCGTAAAAGCACAGGATGGTTATATTTACATGCGTGAAGAATATTCACATCTGCGCCCACTTCTTCTGAATGCAATCCGGCAGGCAAAAAGTTATGGCTTTCTGGGTACGAACATTCTTGGCAAGGGCTTTGACTTTAATATCCATCTTTACTCTGGTGCGGGCGCCTATGTCTGCGGGGAAGGCACCGCACTTATTCGCTCCATCGAGGGCAAAGCCGGGCGTCCTCGTATGAAACCGCCTTTCATGAAACAAAGTGGTCTTTTTGCTTTGCCTACCTGCGTAAACAATGTAGAAAGTCTCTCTATCGTCCCACATCTTTTGCTTGATGATAAAAAGGAATACCAAAACTATGGCAGCGGTGAATCTATTGGCACGAAACTTATTAGCGTCGGTGGTAACGTCAATACTCCGGGTGTTTTTGAAATTCCGTTTGGCACAACAGTACGTGAGATCATTTATAACTATGCTGGCGGCATTAAAGAAGACCGTGCAATCCGTCTCATTCAGTTTGGTGGTGCCTCTGGTAAAGTTGCCAACGCCGACCTTCTTGATATCCCATATACATATGATGACCTGCAAAAAGCTGGTGTTATCGTCGGTTCTGGTGCTATACTCGTCATTGATGAACGTACAAGCGTCATTGATTTCCTCCGGGCAACACAGGCTTTTTTCTCACACGAAAGCTGTGGTCAATGTGTACCATGCCGTGAAGGCAATCGTCATATCAAGCTTTTCCTTGAAAAACTTGCTGCCGGTACTGCAACACAGGACGATATTAACGCAATGAAAAAGATTGCAAAGATTATGGCAATGTCTTCCCTCTGCGGGCTGGGTGAAACAGCGCAAAATGCACTTGTTTCTGCCATGAAGGTATTTCCCGAATCATTTGCAATCGGAGGTGCTAAATAATGGAAATGGTAAACATCAAAATAAATAACATTCCTCTGCAAGTTGAAAAGGGAACAAAGATCATGCAGGCGGCAAAGAAGCTCAACATTGATATACCGCACCTCTGCTACCATCCGGATCAAAAAGTTAAGGCACATTGCCGTATCTGTTCTGTTGAAGTCGTTGGCAAGCGTCGTTTGCTTGCTGCCTGTTCAACAGATGTCTGGGATGGCATGGAAATCCATACAGATACACCTATTGTTCGTGACACTCAGGTTGGCATCCTGCAGCTTATACTTGCAAACCATGAGCAAAATTGCCTTACATGTGCACGCAACCAGAACTGTGACCTTCAGGAACTCTGCAGTCGCTTTAACATCCTTACTTCGCATTTGCCGGATGTAAGTGAACATCTTCCAGTAGAGGATACAAATCCAAGTATCGTCCACGACCCATCTAAATGCATCAAATGCGGACGCTGTATTCGCGCCTGCAAAGATATTCAGGGCATCAGTGCCCTGACTTATGCCGGTCGAAGCGATAAAATCAGAGTCACGACTGCTTATAATAAACCCATGGAAAAAACGGACTGTATCCTATGCGGACAGTGCAGCCTCGTTTGTCCTACAGGTGCAATTGTCGAAAAAGATGATACCCAAAAGGTCATTGACGTCCTTCAAAATCCGAAGAAGCATGTCATTGTTCAAGTTGCACCGTCTGTACGTGTAGCCCTTGGTGATGCTTTTAAACTGCCAACAGGCGCTATTGTTACTGGCCAGATGGTTACAGCACTTCGCATGCTCGGGTTTGATCGCGTATTTGATACAAACTTTGGTGCCGATCTTACCATTATGGAAGAAGGCTCTGAGCTTCTTGATCGCATCCAAAATGGCGGCAAACTGCCAATGATTACATCCTGCAGCCCAGGCTGGGTTAATTTCATGGAAAAGCACTATGGTGACTATATCGATCATCTTTCTTCAGCGAAATCACCAATGGAAATGTTTGGTGCTATGGCCAAGACTTACTACTCAAAGCAGATTGGTATTGATCCAAAAGACATTGTTACTGTATCTATCATGCCATGCACAGCCAAAAAATTTGAAGCAGCCCGCCCGGAAATGGGCCGTAATGGCATGAAGGACGTTGATATCGTCCTCACGACACGCGAACTCACAAAGCTCATAAAATATGTTGGTCTCAACTTCCAGAGTCTCAATGCCAGCGATTTTGACAGCCCGCTCGGCTCCGGCTCCGGCGCTGCTGTAATCTTTGGCACGACTGGTGGTGTTATGGAAGCAGCACTGCGTACAGTCTATGAAAAAGTTACAGGAAAGACACTTGATCCGGTTGACTTTGCCGATGTTCGCGGTTTTCAGGGAATCAAGGAGGCTACAGTTGACCTCGGAATTCGTAAAGTAAAAATTGCAATCGCTCATACATTAATTAATGCAAAAAAAATCATGGAAAAGATCAAGGCTGGTAAATGCGACTATGACTTTATCGAGATCATGGCTTGCCCAGGCGGCTGCATTGGCGGCGGTGGACAACCCATTGGTACTACAATGGAAATTAAAAAGCAGCGCATGGCATCTCTTTATGCAATTGATAAAGGCATGAAACTCCGCAAGTCTCACGAAAATCCGGATATCATCGCGCTCTATAAAGATTTTCTCGGTGAACCTCTAAGTAAAAAGGCACATGAGCTTCTTCACACTCATTATCACAAGGTACAAAAAGAACATGAATTTAGTAAATTTAACAAAAAGTAGATTAGAAAACGACTGTTGCAACCGCAGCAGTCGTTTTTTTGACTTACAAAAACAATTCATGCTAAAATGAACGTATATCATAAACAGAAAGAAGCTTTTACTTTGGCTATATCTAAACGTTATTTTATTTTTCTCGTGGGAGTTCTTTTTCAGGCTGCAGGAATCTCACTTGTTATAAAAAGTTTTCTTGGTACGTCACCAATTTCCAGTATTCCCTATACATTAAGTTCCCAATATTCTTTTTCTCTTGGTGAAACAACATTTTTTGTTAACATGCTTTTCCTGCTTGGGCAGATTCTCATCCTGCAGAGAAAATTTCGTTTACTCCAGTTGTTTCAGATACCAGTAACGGCTATTTTTGCTTCCTGCATTGATCTTACAATGTTTCTCTTTGCTGCAGTTATTCCAATAAACTACATTACAAAAGTCTTTGTGCTGCTTATCGGTGCCGCCCTGATCGCGCTCGGGGTCGCATTGCAAGTTATTGCCAATGTTATCATGCTTGCTGGTGAAGGTATTGTCTATGCCATATCAACACGCTGGCATATCGATTTCGGCACAATAAAAACCGTATTTGATACATCACTCGTTATCATCGCTGCGCTGCTTTCCTACATTTACTTTAATGAGATTCGTGGTATTCGCGAAGGCACCCTCATCTCTGCCCTCATTACCGGAAGTATCGCCCGTTTCTACATCAAACACTTGAGTTCCGTCGATAAAAACGGTGACCTCATTTTCACATTTTTTCCCAAAATTAAACTCAAATGATTCACCACCTGATTTATTTTTAAACAATCCCGAATAATGGATGTGGACCTGATATCAACCGTTTTAACCGCTGGATAATGTATAATCCCGATATAATTATTTAATACACCATTTTTACAGAGTTATTTTTCATACTTCATTTTCTCGAAATAAAGACTTCTGCGAACCAGCTATTAATAAAAGTAATCGTTAGTATGAAAAAATCGAATTTGATTTATACATGTAATAGGCTTACTCTAATATAGACACAAAAAGGAGCAAGACATTATTATGACAAACAACGAACCTCTGCTACAGGATGCCTATATTCATATCGGACGTAAACTTCATCTGCTGCTGCGAACTGGCCAGATGCTTATGGAGAGTGGTGCTGATACAAATCGTATCGTACGAGATATGAAGCGTGCTGCCGCTTATATGGGTATTCCGGAAGAAAATATTCATCTGCACATCATGTGGACGACATTGATGCTCAATGTCAGTGATGGTGATCATTCTTATACAAATTTTGAAAAATGTGAGTACCATGGTATTAACATGACCATTATATCGGCACTCAGTAAACTATCCTGGCAAGCAATGGAGCGTCATTACTCGTTAGATACCTACGAATCTGAACTTGACCGCATCCAGATTCTCAAATCTCATTACTCCCCTCTCCTCTCTGCTATCGGGGCCGGACTGGCCTGTGGCGGATTTTGCAAGCTTTTTGGCTGTGACTGGACAGCATTTTTTTTCACAATTATTTGTGCTTCCATAGGCTTCTGGCTTCGCTGTCTGTGCAATAAAGCTCAGATTAATGCTTATGCCGGCATTGCAGTCTCCGCCTTTGTAACAACCTGTCTGGCTTATCTGACACAGTTTATCGCCACATCATCAACTCCATGGCATCCAATGATTGCTTGTACCCTTTTTATTGTTCCAGGTATTCCTCTTATTAATGCCGTTGATGATATGCTCAACAATTTTATCGTCGCTGGAATGACGCGTTCGATCAATACCCTGCTTATTGTCGGAGGAATGACCTTTGGCATTGTTTTTGCCATTCGTCTTTGCAATGTTGATGACTTTACCTCTTTGAGTGTAGTTCCTGACAGCACGTATTTGATTTATGCCATTGCTGCTGCCATCGCTGCTACAGGCTTTTCTATTATTTTTAACGTCCCGCCCCGTCTTTTGGCAGTAAGCGCGGTTGGTGGTATTATTTCTGTATGCCTCCGTAATTTCTTCACTTTAGAGTTAGGTATGACTCAGGTTGCCGGTTCCTTCATCGGTGCGACTGCTGTCAGTCTTATCGCTTTAAAGGCCGTTCATTGGTTTCATACACCCGTTCATGTGCTTACAATTCCTTCAGTTATCCCAATGATTCCGGGAGTTCTCTTATATCGTTTGTTATTTGCCATCATCAATGTGAATGCCTTGGACAGTGCTACATTGATGACCGCCGTCCAAAGCGGTGTCACTGCCATACTGATTATCATCGGCATAGCGGTTGGCGTAGCTGTCCCAAATATTTTTGCCCGCCGCTATTTGGAAAAGTCAAAACAAATGCACTTGGAAGAACTTTTGTCTGAACATATCAGCCTCAAATAAAACACATTAACAAAAATGGAGTCCGCTGTAAATTATACAGCAGACTCCATTTTTTATTCAACCTCACCATAGGCATTATTCCATAGCATTTTTTTAGTTTCTTCCCTATCTTTGCCACGCAAAAGCGAAAGCATCAACTTTGGCACAAGTGCCTCAATTGTCATATCCTTACCGGAGATCACGCCCATGCGCTCTGCCGTGATGCCAACCTCATAACGATCAAGGTGGGCACCATCATATACACACTGTGTTGTACAAACCACTACAACGCCATTTTCTTGCGCATAGTGCAGCCCTGGCAACAAGCTTCTTGCACAAGCATCGTTGGGTACCCCTCCAGCACCAAAACCTTCTAGTATAATTCCAGCATAACCTGCGTCAACAATAAGCCGCAAAAGGTTTGGCTCAATCCCTGGAATAATTTTGAGCACACAAACGCGTTTATCCATCCCTGTCTGGCATTTCAATGGCTGCATTGATTTTACCTTTACTATTTCATCCCATACAACAATATTTTCATCCGTAAACCAACCTGCATCCGGCCGATTAATACTCCAAAAAGCAGTAAGATTCTCTGTATACATTTTTCGAGCCTGTGTTCCATGGATAATCTTATCCGCAAAAACCAAGTACACACCAAAATGATCCGATACTGCAACAGAAAAAGCCGCCAGTAAATTCCGTTTACCATCCGTTCCCGCTGCTTCAATTGGAAGCTGCGCCCCCGTAAAGACAACTGGTTTTTCCAGATTTGTCAGCATATATGTAATAGCAGCCGCAGAGTATGCCATCGTATCCGTCCCATGACTTATAACAAACCCATCATATTTCTCATAGTATACATCTATCTGTCTGGCCATAAGCTGCCAATGTTCCGGTTGAAGATTCGAACTATCAAGTTGCAGAATCTCTCTATAATCAATCTGACAGAGGTCTCTGAGCTCTGGGATCATCTCTATCATTTTTTCACCTGTAAGCACAGGAACAAGGCCATCCGGCCCCGGCTTTGATGCAATCGTCCCTCCTGTTGCAAGTAAACAAATTTTTTTCATATGCTAAAATCCCCCTACCAACTACTTTTCCAAAAGCTCGGCCGCCTTCATATCATAACGCAGTCCTTGTAATGCACGTTGTGCTATCGCTACAGGACATTGCTGACTGCACACCGGACACTTGCCGCAAAGTGCCTCCACCGCACTGAGTGCTTTATCTATTTTATCTATCTGCATTATCATCAGCCTCCGTTTCTTTCTTATTGTAAACAATCCTGCCCTTTAACGCAAGTATCAGCCATTTTTCTATATAAAATGCTTCATCCTACTTATAAGTTAGATTATTTGACTAAGCACAAAAAACAACGCACAATCGTCGAAGCGTTGTGCGTTGTTAGGGAATTATAATTCTATAATTTTTTTATCGATTAAACTGACCCCTGTTTTGATTTTCTTTATGCTCTCGAAGCTGCTACTGCCTTGACAAATTTCTTTGCCTGTTCCGTAACTGTAGCAAAATCGCCTTTCTTCGCAGCTCCTGTGAGGCTGCCTCCCGCACCGACAGCTACGCAGCCAGCCTTAAGCCAGTCGCCAACATTTTCTACGCTTACACCACCTGTAGGCATAATCTGAGCCTGTGGCAATGGTCCCTTGATTGCCTTAACCATACCCATCCCAACAATTTCGCCTGGGAAGATCTTAACAATATCCGCTCCCGCTTCAAGCGCCGCAATAACACCATTAAGTGTCGTCGTACCAGGCATGCAGGCTACACGGTAACGATTACAGAGACGTACCGTTTCCAAATCAAATGCTGGAGAAACAACAAACTGTGCTCCTTCGAGAATTGCGATACGTGCTGTAACAGCATCAAGAACTGTCCCCGCGCCAATAACGACATCCGGATCATCCTTATACTTATCGACAAGTGTACGAATTGTTTCATGCGCACGTGGTGTAGTAAATGCCACTTCAATTGCTTTTACCCCACCTGCAATACAGGCATCAGCAATTTTTACACCATCTTCTGCATTCTTACCACGGACAACTGAAACAACACCCTGCTGTTTTATTTTTGCAATAACGATTTCTTTTTCCATTCAAAAACCTCCCATGTCATTCTCACATATTTTATCATAAGTTTTCCATAAGGAAAAGCCCTTGATAAAACATATTATATTTTTCCCTTATTGGTTTATAGCAGCTTTTGGTTCTTTATTGCTTTTATTGAAATGATTGCACCAGGCGGCCGTAATAATCGGCACAACAATTGATGTTACAATAACCGAAGTTGCAACAAGTGCCGTCGCAGCTGCAGCGATCGGTTCAAATGACGGTACCATCTGTGCAATAATAATTGGATTCGTAACAGCAGCTCCAGCTGTACTCGATGCAGCAAGACCAGCTCCACCATGGCCACCGCCAATAAATTTATCTGCGAGGATCAGCGGTATACCTGTTACGATAATAACACCTACACCAAGCAAAAGTCCAAGAAAACCCGTCTGACCGAGAACAGCCAGATTAATCGTATTACCTAAAGCAAATCCAAAGAAAGGAATCATCGTCATTGATGCATTGCCAAAGAACGCCCGCAATTCTTTATCAAGATTACCAAGAACAAAACCTATGATAAATGGAAGAACTGCTCCAATAAACAAGCGAGGTTCAAAATAAGCTGCACCTGTACTGCCAAGAATGGCCATAGTTACAAGAGGACCCGACTCAATCGAAGTCAATACAAATGCACCAGCTTCTTCCTTCGTTCCATACTGCTGCATGATCGATGCATACAAACCACCATTTGTCATATCCATTGATGTCACAATCGCCAACGTAGAAAGACCTGCAAAGAATCCTGTCTGAATCATACCTGCTGGCATAAAGCTTACACAAATCATCCCTACAATCCAGGCTACAATGATCTTTGTAATAACAATCGTCCCTGACTTACGAAGCACCATACCTGTCGATTTGATATCAATACCTGCACCCATGCAGAAAAACCATACAGAAAGAATCGGTACCGTTCCTGTAATCAAACCATTTGTAAAAGAACCAAAAAATTTACCGGCTTCTGGCGTAAATGTATGACATAATGCCCCAAGAAATAATGGAACCAGCATCAACCCACCCGGTATACGTTCAACTGTCTGTTTGATTTTCAACTAGAACTCCTCCTAATTATTTTTTATAAAATATAATTATAACCTGCATAAAGAGCAGTCTTTCAACTGCTCATCATGCAACAAAACAAAATAAATATAACTTTACTCTGGTACTTCAATCATTTTGGCTGTTTGCCAATGTACGCAAGAATACCACCATCAACATAGAGTACATGCCCATTGACAAAGTTCGATGCATCTGATGCAAGAAATACTGCCGGGCCTTCAAGATCTTCTGGAGTTCCCCAGCGATTAGCTGGCGTCTTTGACAAAATAAACTCATTAAACGGATTGCCAGGAACTCTAAGCGGTGCCGTCTGTGGTGTAGCAATGTAGCCAGGGCCAATACCATTACACTGTATATTAGCTGCACCATATTCTGATGCAATATTACGTGTAAGCATCTTGAGACCACCTTTGGCTGCAGCATATGCAGATACCGTTTCACGTCCAAGTTCACTCATCATTGAACAAATATTAATAATCTTGCCATGACCTTTTTTTATCATACCCGGAATAACCGCTTTTGATACAATGAACGGTGCATTCAGGTCAATATCGATTACTTGACGAAAATCTTCTACACTCATTTCACACATTGGAATGCGCTTGATAATTCCGGCATTATTGACAAGGATATCAATCGTTCCAAGTGTTCCCTCAATATTTTTTACAAGCTTCACAACTTGGACTTCATCCGTTACATCAGCGATGTAGCCATGCGCTTCGATACCTTCTGCTTTATAATCAGCCAAAGCCTTATCCATATGTTTCTGATCACGGCAGTTAAATGCAATCTTTGCACCAGCCTTAGCAAAAGACTTTGCTATTGCAAATCCAATGCCATATGCTGCACCCGTAACGAGTGCAACCTTTCCTTTAAGTGAAAACTGTTCTAAATAATCCATTTCTACACTCCTTAGCGCATATCTGTAATTTTAATATTATCCATGTCATCAAATGCCTTATTTTCGCCGCCCATAGCCCAGATGAACGTATAGTTTGATGTACCGCATCCGGCATGTATACTCCATGAGGGACTGATGACTGCCTGTTCATTCTGCATAACAATATGGCGTGTCTGCTGACCTTCACCCATCATATGAAATACAACATTTTCTTCGGGAATTTCAAAATAATAATAAATTTCCATACGACGTTCATGTGTATGTGCTGGCATCGTATTCCAAACACTTCCCGGCTTAAGAGCTGTCATCCCCATAGAAAGCTGACACGTTTCAAGAACATCCGGATGAATAAACTGATTGATGACACGGTCATTAGCTGATTCCATCGTACCACACGGGACTTTTCTTGCATCCTTGATTGAAATAAAAGTTGTCTTACAAGGCTTATGTGCCGGTGCTGATACCATGTAGAACTTTGCTGGCTTATTTGCATCATCGCTCTTGAATATAACTTTCTTTGTTCCCATTGTGATATAAAGACAATCTTTATATGCAAGCTTATATTCTTTGCCATCCGCTATAATACTTCCCGAAGCACCAACATTGAAAATACCGATTTCGCGGCGTTCAAGAAAGAAGTGCGTACCAAAATTTTTCCATGTATCAATTCCCTTATCAATCGACACTTCTTCCGTCGTTGGCATACAGCCCAGTGTTACCATACG
>DCFY01000075.1 GCA_002315155.1 Megamonas sp. UBA1792 | reverse complement strand
CGTTCAGCTGCAGCAAGTGTTTCTGCAAATTCCCCTTTGAAAGCACTTGTTTCTGCTTTTTCTGCTGTTTCTGCTATTGCTGATGTAACTGCCCGAACTGCATTTATTTTTACACTTTCACATGCCCGTAGCTTTTCGTCCAAAACAGCAATTCTTTCATCCGCTTGTGCAACAAGGTCTTCCAATCGATCCACCTGTGTTCCTATACGTTCAATAATAGAATTCCCTGCATTTTCCAGTTCAGACTGAAGATCTGCAACAGATGCATGAATCTGTTCTGGTTTTTCCAGACGTTTTTGCATCTGACGACGCACAATCACAATGAGCAGTGCCCCTACAATAATTAAAAATCCCATAATTTCCGTAACCATTTTGATCTACCTCTGATATCTGTTACAATTTTATATCAATATTATGTCCCCGAAAAACATCTACAGCCATTTTTTCCTTAGCTTGTTCCGGCACCGGACTTTGTTCTTTATGTTTTGCCTGTCCATTTTTTCCCTGGCCTTGCTTTTTCTGATGTTCCGGATCATCTTTAATCTTACCATCTTCCAGATCTTCCCGCGCACGGACTTGTTTTTGTTTAAGCGCATCGTCTGCTTTCTGCCGAATCATTTCAAAGTCCTGCTGCACCGCTGTTTGTTGATTCAAATTATGCTGCACCTGACTAGCATCATTCGATCTTGGAATCATTACCTGCAAATTCATTGGACTAAGATCCATAATACTCACCCTCCAACAAAAACCTATACATACCTGCATCTAGCTTAATATGCACCTAAACGTATAGATTCATCATCTAAATAAAAACTACAATGCTGTTCTTCTGACTGAAGATTTTTAATAACAGAATTCACAATAATCTTAACACCTGGATAAGCAATGCCAGCTATATAAATCTTTCCTTTTTTCATACTGCGCATCTCTGTTTCCAATTCCTGCAAAAGCTTTTCATCACGCTCAATCATACCAGCCAGAGGAAACTGTGACCGCGTAAGCTCACCGATTTTATCAATTCTTTCCTGAGGAAGCTTACTTATATCGATTTTCCCTAAAGTATTCAGGGTTTTATTCAACTGACTCAATCTCTTTTTTGCGTTCATGAGTTCTTCGCATACTTCCTGATACTTTATCCGTAAAGTCGGATTTACACCAACTTCCAATCGTGTCGATACATTCATCAGATTCCCCGCCGTCTTCAAACGAATAGCTTCACCTGCTACAAGACTGCCCCCAGTAACTTGTCCACGTTTTTCTTCAACAATAATTTTTTTCCCAGCACGAAGTTCAGAATGCAAAACCACATCTGAAATAACAATTGTCCTACCGGCTGTAATTTGTGCATTCTCTGCATAACTTGCACGAATATCTTCTTCTGCTTTCAGTCCGCCGCGATTCATTCCCTGCACACCACCTTTAATAAAGATATTGCGCCCTTCAACCATTCCGCCGCTGACCATGCCATTAATCTCAATATCGCCTGTAGCCTTCACTGTAAAACCAGCCTGTACACTACCACTGATCCGTATGATTCCTGTAAAATCAATATTCCCTGTTGACATATCAACATCACCTGAAATCTGAAGCTGTGGATCAATTGAAAGTTTATTTCCGGCATCAATGACCTGTCCATCGATATCTGCTATTATCTTGTTCTCTTCAACTACAACTGTATTTTTGCCATTCGGCAATGGTTTTGGCTTTCCCGGTTTTGCTGCGACTTCTTTACCAAAAATATTGGTTCCTACTGTTCCGTGTGTATGCGGAATACGTTCAGCCAAAAGATCGCCTTTTTTCACAAGGACAAAAAGATTCAGATTCTTATAATCCACCTGGTCAAGATCATTTGTTGCAGGACGTCCTTTTTCGCCAAAATCAATTTTCTTTTCAATACGGGCGTCTTCTCCCTTAATAGGCTGGATACCTTTTGCTGCAACAAAATCAATACCATCTTCAAGACCTGCCTTTATTGCTTCATTATCAATTCCAAAAACAATGTTTTTTTCCTGCAGTGCGTTCAATACAATATCTTCTGTCGGTTTTTGCAAACCATCTTTCATATCGACATGCACTTTGACTTCCATACGATTCTTACTAACATCCAGCTTTACTTTTGCATACTCCATTTTTTCCGGTTCACTATGATCTTCTTCTGTAATAAGATTGTTCTCTACAGAATTGTTCATAGCACTATTCCCGAACTTATCCGCGATTTTTTGTGATTTTCCATCTGCTTCGCGTACAATCTGTGTTAATGTTTCTATTTTATAGTCTACGACGTTATGCTCTTGTAAAATTTTACGCATATCCGAAAGTTCAAATAATATCTCCGAATCAGCAGAAGGATATACTGTTAAAAAAACTCCTTCGCTTTTGAACTCAAATAAATACCCGGACTCCTTTCCACCAACGGGTGGAACCAGCCTATTTTCATCCATGACAAGACCTCCCTGACTCACATATTTCATATTGCTGCTACACATATCGTCGTAACACCTTAATTTTCTAAATCAAATTAAACTTGATTTGGTTCTGGACAAATATCCACGTAAACGAAAAACAGCTTTTGTGTGAAGCTGTGATATTCTTGCCTCTGATAAATGTAAAATTAAACTAATTTCTTTTAGCGTTAATTCTTCATAATAATATAAAGATATAACTGTTTTTTCCTTTTCTGGCAATTTATCAATCGCTTTTGCCAAAGTTTCCTGCATTTCCTTAAACTCAACATTTTCCAAAGGACCAACAATTCCCTTTTCCGGGGGCTCTATCTTTGCATATTCTTCCAATGGAATAACAGTTGCGATGTTCAATTGTCTAATAAGAACATGAAGCTCTGCCTGTGATATGCCCAGCTCTTTTGCAACCTCATCATCTGTAGCTGCTCTGCCAAATTTCCCTTCCAGTTGACTTACTGTACGCTCATACTTTCGTATTTTCTGTCGTAATGAAACTGGTATCCAATCCTTTGAACGAAGATAATCGAGCATTGAGCCACGTATGCGAACACCCGCATACGTCTCAAATTTGTTTCCCCTTACAGGATCATAGCGCTCAATTGCATCAAGCAAACCGAAAAATCCACTACTGATAAGATCATCACGTTCTACATGTGAAGGTAAGCTAATCGCCACCCGACTCGCTATTATGTTTACTAATGACAAATACTGTTCTACGATTTCCCCCCGAATTTCAGGACTTCTGTCTTTTTGGTAAGCAATCCACAGGGAATCAATATCTACAGAAAGCTCTTTCTCTTTTACATCCACTCTGAATCCCCTCCCACGCACTTACCAATTAATTAATTAATTTTGTGGTGGTATCACATGTTTCAATCCATCCGTAGTAAGTGGAGAAAACCTCGCTCCACTTGAGTCATCATCCTTTCCACCAGTTCCATCTTTTGCTAATGCTGCCTCTTTAGAGAGGACTTTATCAGCGTCCTCCGCTATTGCATCAGCAACTTCCCTTGCTTCCGTCTGTTTCTTAGCATCCTCATCTATTTCTGCCTCACTAATCCACTCCTGCTGTAATGGATTTCCACGGTTCTTTCCTAAGAAAAAAGACCCGCCATACCGTTCAAGCAAAAACGTTGCTACATAAACAAGTCCTCCGGCAACTGCAAAAGAAATCAATACCCTCATAAATATAACACTATATCTTGCCTGAGCAATAAGCCCGGCAATTACAACAACCAATGCTGCAACAACGGAAAATCCTAATGACAATTCCAGTTTAAACATTTTTAATCACCCATTATAGTTCTTTTTCGCCCTTATCAATGGTCTTTACTTTGTAAATTCCTGTGTTCAAATCGATTTGAACTGTTCGTCCATAGGTCCCACCCGTATCTTCTGCTATAAGTCTGATACGTAAATCTTTTAAAATCGTTTTCACAGCGATTGCATTACGTGCACCTACACGCATAATATCCGTGGCATTTGCAAAAGTAAACATCTGTGACCCTCCGGCAATTTTTGCAACCAACCGGCTGCGACTGCCTCCCATCGACAAAATGTTTTCCATCATAAGTGGAATCCCTGAATCAGCAAATTTAGCCGGGTTCTCATTTGATCTGGCCTGGGTGCTGTCTGGTAGCATAATATGCAAAAGTCCACCAATTCTGGTCTCCGCATCATACAAAGTGATTCCTATGCACGAACCAAGCCCATAACTTATAATCGTTGCTGATCCACGACCGACTTTATAATCGGCCATTCCGACTCTTATTAGCTCTGGCATATTATTTCACTCCCACCGCTGTTAAAATCGTTTCCAGGGACCCCGGATCAGGAACCAAGAAAAAGTGCCCTTTTATGCCATCATCTTCCGATAAAAACTCTGTTTCAATGACAAGTGCATGATCCCCCATTTGTCCAAGCTGAACAAGCACTACACTCAGTATAGCACCCGCCATATCCATTGCCAATGCAGGAATCGATGGCAGCAACGTAAGCTTGGTAAAGTGGAACAATGCATTCAGATAAGCACCCGCTAAAATATTACCAATTTCCATAAGTGCCGATTCGTCCATAAAGTCTAACGTCTGCGTATCACCGTGTTTTTTTCCCATAAGTGTATCGACGAGATAAAACGCACTTTCCTTCGGCAATAAAAACAAAATACTGCCTGGTGCTTTTCCATATACCCGCAAAAACACTCCAGCAACCATTGCATCTGGACCACCCACAAGATCTGGCACATCGCCAAGCGGTACAATAGCTACTTTTGGCACATTCATATCAATCTTACGGTTAATGATCTGCGATAATGCCGTAGCTGAATTACCAGCTCCGATATTACCTATTTCTCTGAGTGCATCCATCTGCATTGCGGATAACTCTAAAACATCCTCTGCCATACCGACACCTCATTCATTCTCATTTTGCTTCCCCATTTAGTCCAATAATTTCATTAAGGTTCAGCATAATCACGAGACGATTATCAAGATTACCGATCCCGCTGATGAATTTATTACTTTCACTGCGTTCGTTACCATCACTAACAGCCTTCGTCGTATCAATGTGATCTTCCGTAATCGTCAGCACCTCTGTAACTGCATCGACAATCATCCCAATTGATATATCATCTACCTTAACAATAACGATACGCGTATTATCCGTATAAGGTACTTCCTGCAATCCTAAACGTTTTTTTAAATCAATAACTGGTAAAACACTCCCGCGTAAGTTCATAACACCCTTAATAAAATCGGGTGTAAAAGGGACACGCGTTATATCCGTAAGGCGTTTTATTTCCTGCACATTTAAAATGCTGATACCATACTCTTCCCGTCTCAGCTTAAATGCAACCACTTGGATTTCTTCATTTCCAGAACCATTGTTTTCTAAATTCGCCATTATAGATTCCTCCTCCTCTTATTGCATCAAAGCGCCTACATCCAAAATCAAAGCAACCTGTCCATTCCCTAAAACAGTCGCCCCCGAAATCACTTTCAACCCTGCTAATAATTTGCCCAGAGTCTTAATAACAATTTCCTGCTGTCCAATAAGGTTGTCAACTACAATGCCAGCTTTCCGATCTCCAAGATGGACAACAACAATAAAGATATCTTCATTTTCTTTTTCCTGCGTCTGTGGTACATTAAGCAGATTATTCAACCGAATAATTGGAATGATCTGTCCTCTAAGCAAAATGACTTCCTTATTTTGAACCGTCTTGATATCATCCGGCGTAATATTGATCGTACTATCAATCGAGCCCAGCGGAATTGCATAAATCTCTTCCTGTACTTTAACAAGTAAAGCTTGAATAATTGCCAGTGTTAGTGGTAACTTAATTTTGAAAATACTGCCTTCATCAATTTTTGTTTCAACATCAATAACACCGCCAAGCGCCTCAATCTTACTACGCACAACATCCATACCAACACCGCGGCCCGATACATCAGTAACGACGTCTGCTGTTGAAAATCCTGCCATAAATACAATTCTTACAGCTTCAGCATCATCCATATTGTTTACTTCTTCTTGTGTAAGCATGCCCTTTTCGACAGCCTTTTTACGCATAAGATCCGGATTAACACCCTTACCATCATCGGTTACCATAATAATAACATTATTTCCTTCATGACGAGCAATCAGCCCTACTTCGCCGGTTCTTGGTTTTCCCTTTGCTTCACGATCATCCGGATGTTCAACACCATGATCCAGTGAATTGCGAATAAGATGAACGAGCGGATCACCAATTTCATCAATAACCGTACGATCAAGCTCTGTTTCTTCCCCTTCAACCGTTAAATTGATTTCTTTATTAAGTTCTTTGGCCAAATCACGTACCATACGAGGGAATCGATTAAATACCTGCCCTACTGGTACCATTCTTACCTTCATGACAACAGACTGAAGATCCGTCGTTACACGATCCATCTGTTCAATTGTTTCAACAAGCTCTGTAATACGATGCGTAATGCCGATTTGTTCAAGACGTGTCTTATTGATAACAAGTTCACCAACAAGATTCATAAGTGAATCCAGCTTTTCAATATCAACACGAACTGATTGACCGCTCTTATGCATTTTATCATGATTTGCCTGAACTGGTACTGCTGTTTTGTTTGTGGCCGGCTTAGCAACCGTTTCAGCTTTCACTTCCGCCTTATTTTCTACTGCTTTCACTGTCGTTTCTTCACTATTTAAATCAATTACTTCTATTTCAACTGCATCAATTTCAGAAATCGACATAATTGCGTCTTCAATCGGTTTAGATTCACTACTTGTTATAATAACTATATCAAAAGAATGGTCAAATTTTTCCTGTTCAAGATCTTCAACGGATGGAATAGATTTTATAACATCACCAAGCTCATCCAAAGCATTCATGACCATATAAGAACGTGCTGACTTCAGCAGACAGGTTGCTGCAAGCGTAACCATAATATGAAGTGCCTGCAAACCGCTTACCTTTGCCTTATGAATGACGTCCCTATCTATATCAGTAAGCTCAATTGAAAATGTCGATTTTGCGACCACTGGGGATGATGCCGCCTTAACCACAGGCTTTGGTGCAGCTACTGGATCACCACTTGCAATCGCACTAAGTTTATTGACAAGGGCTACTACATCTACAGAATCTTCCTGTCCGCCATTTGCAACGTTTTCAATCATCTGTTCCAACGCATCCACACATTTAAAGATCGTATCAACAATATCTTCATCTGCCTTAAGCTGTTCCTTCCGCAATAAATCAAGCACATTTTCCATTTCATGTGTAAGTTCAGCAATCTTCGTAAAACCCATAGTTGCTGACATTCCTTTTATGGTATGTGCACTGCGGAAAATCTCATTCAATATAGATGTGTCTTCCGGGTTATGTTCCAATTCGAGCAGACAGTCATTCAGGGACTGTAAATGTTCGCGCGATTCCTCTAAAAACATTTCCATATATTGATTTGTGTCCATTTCTATTCCCCCTATTTCTCTCCTATTTTTTTACTGCATCGATAATAGCTTCTGCAACATGCTGCAAAGGTAATACCTTATCCGCAATACCAAGATCAACAACTGCTTTCGGCATGCCATAGACTACGGCAGTAGATTCATCCTCAGCAATAATATAGCCACCTGCTGCCTTTATTTTTTTCATCCCTTGAGAACCATCACTGCCCATCCCTGTCAATATAACAGAAACAACCTGTCTGCCAAATGGTGCTACTGAATCAAACAATACATCAACAGCTGGCCGGTGACTTGCCAAAGGCGGATCTTGATTCAACAAAATAACCTTGGACATTCCTTTTTTCTGTACCACCATATGATAATTCCCTGGAGCAATATATACATGCCCTGCTTCAATGATCTCCTGATCCTCTGCTTCCTTGACCGAAATTTGTGATATCGTATCAAGACGCTCAGCCAGTGACCGCGTAAATCCTGGTGGCATATGCTGCACAATAACAACACCGCAAGGCATATTTTTCGGCAATCGGGTAATCACATTCTGTAAGGCCCTTGGTCCTCCCGTAGAAGTTCCAATAGCAACCAGCTTATCTGCGCCTCGCTCAAAAATAGTTGTAACCGGAGCTGGTGCGGCCTCCATCGTTTTTTTCGATATTTGTATCGCTGAATTTACCATAGCAACTGGTTTTCCCATAGGATACGGTCTTTCGATTTTCTCTGGATTTTGTGTTTCAACAGCAGGTAATTCCCGCTTTTTCAATAATATTTTATTTCTAGATTCAATACTCATATTCAAATTAACTTTTACAGCAGCCCTGCACTTTCCCAGGATGTCCTCCTCAATCGTATCAATTCTCGAGATCGCTCCACTCGTTTTACTAATAAAATCCACAGCCCCTAGTCCCAATGCCATTACCGTAGCATCAGCACCTTCTTTTGTCAAGCTGCTGAACATAATTACCGGCAATGGGCATTCCTCCATAATAACCTTTAGTGCTAGCAACCCATCCATAATCGGCATATTAATGTCCATTGTGAGCAGGTCTGGCTTATACCTCAAAACTTTATCGATGGCATCTTTCCCATTAATTGCTACGCCTACTACATTAAAATCAGGTTGTCTCGTAAATAAGTCTGACAACACTTTCCTCATAAATGCGGAATCATCTGCAATCAAAATGTTAATCATGTACCCACCTCATTTACATTTCTATTCCTTTAGCTATATTTTTTCGCTGAAGCTCAAAAATATAGCTAACAAACTTATTTTGTATTGGCCGTGGCAAATCAAGAAATCGTACACCAATATGGAATATTTTCTTCTCATTTATTTCAATAGAACGAACAACTTCACCAAACACATGAATTATCCCAATATCCGGCAAATTCTCTATTTCTACAACTATTCTAGTTCCAATTGTAAGCCTTTTATTATAAATAAAGCAAAGACCACTTCCACTGATGTCCACGGTTCTGGTAGGATATACTGGCAACAACCCCCCACTATCATCGGTAATCTGTACCATAATCGGAATTGATGCTTGTACACGAACAAACTCTCTATTCTGATATCGCTCTGCCAGTTCTGGTGTCGTAACAATCCACATGGGAATCGGCTCTGCCAGTTTATCAATATATGCCGAAAAGAATCGATATACACACTGGTCAGCAATAAGACGTACATACAATTTATCTCCAACCTGTGGAATGATTGGACGCCGCTTTGAATCCATCGGCATCGCCATTATTATCTTTTCCTTCTGCAGATCTTCTATCCGGCTGGTATACATCTCCTTATCGCTGAACAAAGAAACTTCCACTCTCTGCCCAACGTGTAAGAGACCCTTTGCCTTAACGATATCTCCCTTACTCATAGACCGTTCCTCCATGCTTTAATGTGAAAAATCAATAAACTTCTGTAAAAATCCCCGCCAGCCTTTTTTCACGCTTACCTTTTTACCATACAACAAAGTGTTCGCTATAGCACGAATACATTTCGCTGAAACCGTATTCGGATAAGATATGAGAAGTGGGGTCTGTTGCTTTACTGCATTCATCATATTCCTGTCCTCATAAATATATCCCAAAAAATCAATCGTCATTTTTAAAAACTTATCAGATGTTCTTTTAAGTTTACTGACAACCTCCTGGCTTTCTGCCTCATCATAGACACGGTTGACGATAAGCTTCATGTTTTGCTGTACTGCATAGCGGCTATAAGCCTTCATTACTGCATAGGCATCTGTAAGTGCCGTAGGCTCAGGGGTTGTCAATAAAACAACTTCATCTGCTGCAACAATGAAATCCAATACATTTCTCCCAAGACCAGCACCCGTATCAACCAAAATAATATCTGCCAATTTTTCACATTCATACAGCTTTTGCATGAGTCTTTCGCGCTCAGGTACCGAAAAATCGACTATATGTTCCATCCCAGAGCCACCCGAAATATAATTTACACCATAGGGTCCCTGCAGCATAACATCCTCAAGTAAAATGTTTTCCTGCAAAAGATGCATAAGGCTATATTTTGAAGCAGTTCCCAATATAACATCAACATTGCCCATTCCTAAATCGGCATCAATGATAAGTACTCTTTTTCCAGCCATCCCCATTGCAATAGCAAGATTAACTGTGAGATTGGTCTTACCTACACCACCTTTGCCGCTTGTAACGGCAATAATGCGCGTCATACTCTCCGGCTGTTCTAATCCGGAATTCATTTCATAAGACACCATATCATTTGACACATTTCTGTTTTCAACTAAACTTCGGAGCCTCGCCGCCTGATCATCCATAGAATTACCTCAGCAAGAGCTCAGCCAGCTTATGTGCTTCTGCTGGTAAAATATCATCCGGCACACTCTGACCATCTGTAAGATAAGACAGCGCTATCGAATGTCCAAAAAGAAGATTCACAATAAGACCAAGGCTGCTTGTTTCATCAGTTTTTGTAAACAAAATTCGATCAGGTTGGCACACCGAAAAATTATGAAGGATATCCTTTGCGTCTCCATATTTTGTTGTTGCACTTATTACTAAATGCTTCTCTGCCTCAGGTTCTACTGAAAGCAGCTCCTTCAGTTCCTGTATCTGGTAATCATTATGCTGGCTCCGACCAGCCGTATCAATAAGAATAAGTCGCTTATCACGATGCTTATCAATCGCCTGCTTAAGTTCTCCTGGTGAATAGACAATCTCGATAGGGAGCCCAATAATATCGGAATATGTTTTCAGCTGTTCTACCGCAGATATGCGGTACGTATCTGCGGTTATGAGTGCCGCACTTACCCCTTGCTCCAAAACAAACTTTGCTGCAATTTTTGCCAGTGTCGTTGTTTTACCAACACCCGTGGCTCCAATAAGTGCCACTATTTTTGTTTTGTTAGGCTCAAGTTTGATTCCAGCAGAAAGATCAACTGCCTTCTCCAAATAAGAAATCAATGCCTCCTTCACCGCTGGAGATTTTTTGTCAGAAAGAATGATATCCGGCTGTGTCTGCCTGATGATATCCTGAATAACCTGTGTATCAACCTCCTGATGAACCAAGGCTTCCTGCAAAGAAGTGTATTCTGCTTTTTCCACATCCTTCGTCATGACCTTTGCCAGCATAATCTTCATTTGATCCAATTCCTGCTGTAATTTCAGCATCTTTTCTTCCTGTGGACTCTGCTCTTTATCAAATGCCTGCATGATTTGATCATCTGCCTTTATGATTCTAGGTTTCTTTTGAACCAAAGTCTCTGCTGCATCCTTTGGCACTTCCGCGGTGGCCGCCCTCACGGGTGGAGGCAGTACAACGGCCTGTGGTGTACCAGATATTTTATATTGAGAAAGTACATTGCGCGGCACTATCGGCTTTGTCACAGTCTTTTCTCCTGTAATCTTTTTTGTCTTTTTTACTAGTAGTCTATCTTCAACTGCAGCTGTAACCTCAACCATTTCTTTTCCCTTATAGCCAAAGAACCCACCTTTTTTATAGCGCTTAATATGCAGAATCACTGCATCTATGCCAAGCTCTGCCTTGACCATAGCCATTGCTTCCTTTGATGTGTGCGCTTTAAAAACTTTAATTTGCAATTATACTTTCACCACCCCAAGAATCTGTATTTCAACACTCTGTTCAATCTCTGCATGTGACAAGATGATAATCCCGGGAACGGACCGCTCTACAAGCTTTCTGAAATAAAGTCTTACGGCCGGGCTCGTAAGCACAATTGGCTGATATCCCATATTCGTAAGCTTCTGCAGCTCTGTGTTGAGTGCTGCAAGAAGTTTCTGCATTGAGTCCGGATCAAGACTCACATAAGAACCGCGATCCGTACGCTGCACAGCTCCGGCAATTTTATTTTCAATACCAGGATCCAGTGTAATACATGGCAATATATTATTCTGGATATTCTGTTGTGTAATCTGTCGGGCCATTGCATGACGCACATACTCCGTGAGTATTTCTGTATCCTTTGTTGCTCTTGCATAGTCTGCAAGTACTTCAAGGATTGTTGCCATATCACGAATTGATACCCTTTCCCTGAGCATATTCGCCAGTACTTTCTGTACTTCCCCTACGGTCATGAGATCCGGTATTACTTCATCAACAACAGATGCATTCGTCTTTTTAAGATTATCGATAAGATTCTGCGTCTCTTGTCGGCCAAGTATTTCATCTGCATGCGACTTAATAACCTCTGTTATATGTGTTGCAAGAACAGATACTGCATCAACAACTGTATAACCATTAATTTCTGCCTGTTCACGCTGTGCTTCAGGTATCCAAAGTGCTGGAAGTCCAAATGCCGGTTCAACAGTTTCAAGCCCTGGTATCTCTTCAAACACCGTTCCGGAATTCATCGCTAAATAGTGATCAAGTAATAGTTCTCCCTTTGCTATTTCAATTCCTTTTAATTTTATAATATATGCATTCGGTTTTATTTGAATATTATCCCGAATACGTATTGTAGGTACAACAAGTCCCAATTCTAAAGCACATTGACGGCGAATCATAACAATACGTTCAAGAAGATCTCCACCTTGTCCTGTATCAACAAGCGGAATCAGACTATACCCAATTTCAAGTTCCATAGGATCAACCTGAAGCAAAGAAATAATATTTTCCGGCTTTGTTGCTTCTTCTTTTGCTGCCTTTTCTGCTTTTGCTCTTTCCCCCGTATCTGCTTGCTCAGATTCTTTTTCCGACTTGTTTAAATTGTACGCAACCAGAAAAGTCGCCACAGAAAGACAGAAAAAAGGAATGCCCGGAAGTCCCGGAACAATCGCCATAAGGAAAAGTACAGATGACGCAATAAAGAAAATTCTTGGATTACGAAAAAGCTGTGATACAAGATCATGTCCAAGATTTTCATCCGAAGCAGCACGCGTTACAATAATACCCGTTGCTGTAGATACAAGAAGTGCCGGAATCTGATTGACAAGACCTTCTCCTACAGTCAGCAAAGTATACTGGTGCAACGCCTGTAGAACCGAAAGATTTCTCTGCACCATACCAATAACAAAGCCGCCAAAAATATTGATCATAATAATGATAATTGCTGCAATCGCATCCCCTTTGACAAACTTACTGGCACCATCCATAGCACCATAGAAATCTGCCTCACGCTGTATTTTCAAGCGTCGGTCCCGCGCCTCTGTATCAGATATTGCACCTTGATTCAAATCAGCATCAATGGCCATCTGCTTCCCTGGCATTGCATCTAACGTAAAACGGGCCGAAACTTCTGCAACGCGTTCCGCCCCTTTTGTAATAACAATAAACTGAATAATAATTAAAATAACAAAAACAATGAATCCGACAACAGGATTCCCCCCGACAACAAAGTTACCAAATGAAGTAATAACTTCACCCGCATAGCCTTCGAGCAGAATGAGACGTGTCGATGAAACATTGAGTGCTAAACGAAAAAGTGTCGTAACCAAAAGCAAGGACGGAAAAACCGAAAAATCAAGCGGTTCTATATTATAAATCGACACCATTACAATAACAAGTGCTAATGTGATATTAAGACACAAAAGCAAATCCAAAAGTATTGTTGGCAATGGAATAATCATCATAATTACAATAGTAATGATTGCCAAAGCAGTAACTACATCGCTATATTTTTGTATGAATCCTCCCACAGCCGATGAATTTTGTGCAGCCATCCCGTATGCTCCTTACCAATAGATAAAATATATATATTCTATGCTAATTTCTTATTTTTTAGGCGATATACATAGGCGAGGACCTCCGCCACCGACTTATACAAATCCTGCGGCACACTATCACCTATTTCTGTTGTCGCATATAAAGCTCGTGCAAGTGGTCTATTTTCAACAATTACAACGTTAGCCTCGCGGGCAAGTTCTTTAATCTTTTGCGCGACAAGATCCTGACCTTTGGCAACAACAATGGGTGCTGACATACCTTTTTCGTACTTCAACGCCACAGCAAAATGCGTTGGATTCGTTACAATTACATCTGCACTCGGTACCTCTTGCATCATTCGCTGCATAGCCATCTGCCGCTGCTTCTGACGAATCTTCCCTTTAATCTGAGGATCGCCCTCTGATTGCTTCATTTCATCTTTAACATCCTGCTTGCTCATCTTTAAACTCTGTGTATTCTCCCATTTTTGATACATATAATCCAAAACTGCCAACACAAGAAATACACCGCAAATCTGAAAGGCCAAGGTAAAAATTACGTTTGCAATCAAATGAAGGCTAGCAGAAAGATCTGCGTAAATAAGCCTTGGCATTTGTATAACCTCTGCCACTAAATAACGATAAATAAAAAAACCAATAACTACAATTTTAAAAAGAGATTTTACAAGTTCAACAAGAGATCTTTTAGAAAACATCCTGCCCAAGCCTGTTATTGGATTCAGTTTATCCAAATTAAACTCTAAAGTTTCTGTTGTAAAATTAATCCCCACTTGAAAAAGATTTATTGTAAGCCCTGTCACCATGATAATAATCATAAGTGGCAAAGCTGTTTTTGCCATTACCATAATAATTCCAATAAAAAGCTGCATAATCGACTCTGTATCTATGGATTGATTCATATGTCTAAAAATATAAACCGTATAATTAACAATTTCATCATATATGGATGCTCCCAAAATATTCATTGCGAAAAATCCACTCATGATGACAAATGCCGCACTAATTTCCTGACTCTTACCAATCTGACCTTTTTTACGCGCATCACTTCTTTTTTTTGCTGTAGGATCTTCTGTCTTTTCACCAGCAAAAAGCTGTAAATCAAAAGAAAAACATCTATTGTATTGCCCGCAATGCACTGGATATGTTTCCATACATCTCATTAAACATCACATCCAAAAACAAAATGTAAAACGGTATCATTATTGACAACACAAAAACCCCTATGCCAATCTGTAATGGTATACCAACAACAAAAACATTCATCTGTGGCATCGTCCTGGCTAAAACACCAAGACCAATATTCGTCAACAAAATAGCAAAAAGCACAGGCAGTGCTATTTTTACTCCTGTGACAAAAATGCTTGCCGTAAAATCAACAATAATATTCGTTAAACTTAAATGATATGAAGCATTTAAAATTGGTACAGCTCGAAAGCTATCAAATAAAGCTGTAATAATTACATGATGCCCATTCGTTACAAGAAAAATAATAATACCCAGATTGTAAAGAAAACTTCCTAAAAGCGGAATCTGCTGCCCTGACGTAGGATCGACAACATTCACAATCGAAAAACCGACCTGCATATCCAGAAGAGTACCGGCCATATGAATTGCTGAAAAAGAAATGTATGCCACAAATCCAATCAGCCAACCGACGCCAAGTTCTGTAATAACAGCCAGTGCATAGCCTGCTACAGTCATCGGCACAGCTATATTTGCCATCTGATCAACAACTGGGAAAAGCACAACTGATATAGCCAATGTTGAACCGACACGGATATAGATGGGAATATTTATACTGCCAAAAAACGGCGCAATCATAAAGATCCCGCTAACCCTTGTCAAGATGAGAAAGAACACTGCTGCATGATTTTGCATCAACTCATACAAGTCCAATTTTTTCTCCCCTTATCATCCAATGTACCCAGGCAAATTAATAAATATGTTTGATACATATTCCACCATAAGGCGAAGCATCCATGGTCCAAAAACCAAAATAGCAACAAACACGGCAATGATCTTTGGAATAAAGGCTAATGTCTGTTCCTGAATTGAAGTAGTCGCCTGGAAAACACTGACAAGAAGACCTACTAGAAGCCCTAGTCCCAACATTGGCGCAGAAATAAGCATAACCATCATAAGTGCTTCCTGACCAAGTTGAATCACTACATCACCGGACATTTTATCATCCCCTATTTAAAACTTACAATCAATGATTTTATAAGCAAATGCCAACCATCTACCATGACAAATAATAAAATCTTAAATGGCAATGAAATCATAACTGGTGGCAGCATCATCATTCCCATCGACATTAATGTACTTGCTACAATCATATCGATAACAATAAACGGTATATAAATCATAAAACCAATTTGAAAAGCCGTTTTCAGTTCACTTATAATATAAGCCGGAATCAATGTAAAAGTCGATACATCATCCTGTGATTCTGGCCGTTCCGCCTGTGACAAATTCACAAATAACGCAAGATCCGATTCACGCGTCTGCTTAAACATGAACTCTCTTACCGGTTTCACTACATTTGTAACAGCTTCTTCCTGCGTAATTTGTCCTGCCAAATATGGTTGCAAACCATTTTCATTCGCCTGTCCCCAGTACGGAGACATAATATAAAAAGAAAGAAACAGCGAAAGCGCAACTATTACCTGATTTGGCGGCATATTCTGCGTAGACAAAGCATTTCGCAAAAAAGATAAAACAACAACAATTCGAATGAATGATGTTGTCATAATCAAAATAGACGGCGCAATAGACAATATTGTCAGCACCGCCATAATCTGTAAGGTAATCGCTATATCCTGTGGATTATCTGATGATCCGACACCAATATTTATATTTGGAATCAAAGGCGCTGCAAAAACGTCCTTCGGAACACATAAAACTAAAAGCAAAATCCCCGCCAACAGGAGAAATCGCTGCTGCTTTAACACCGCCTCACAACCTTTTCTCTCACTTACGATATTTCCCATCCTTGAATAATGATGGAACCCGTCTTGCAATCTGTTCCAACGAGCTAAGCTGCTGCGAAAAAAGATGATCGGTTCCCATGGGAACCGTCTCCATTGATTTGCTGCGAAGCCGCTCAATCTCAGCTGCATCCACAACCTCTTTTAACAACGTTATGGAATGTTCCGTGACACCAAGCACAAAGATTCTATTGGCAAGTTCAACGACACAAACGGAACGATTGGGTCCCAGTGGCAAATGTTCTAAAATCCGGCCTTCACTCTGCGGTGCTGTAGCAGCAAATCGTCCGCTCAAAAATCGCGAAGCAAAGTAAGCTAACACCACAACAAAAGCGAATACCAATAAAAGGCTTAGCACATAAGCCAGCGTCGACCACCATGAAGACTGCGTTGGACGAGGATCTGCACTTTCATAACCAGACAAATAACCACCGCTGCCTGTACCAACTGAAGCTGCTGCCTGTCCTATCGCTGGCAGCACAAAAAACAATAAGATTCCAGCTAGCAGCCCCCAAATTAAAAATCTTGAACTACGCATCAGCCAACAGCTTTACGAACAGCTTCAAGAACACGATCCGGCTGGAACGGTTTTACAATAAAATCACGTGCCCCTGCCTGAATTGCTTCAATAACCATTGCCTGCTGTCCCATTGCACTGCACATAACAACCTTTGCATTAGGATCTATTTTCTTTATTTCTTTTACAGCACTAATGCCATCCATTTCAGGCATCGTAATATCCATTGTCGTAAGATCAGGTTTAAGCTCCTGATACTTTTCCAAAGCTTTTAAACCATTTTCAGCTTCACCGACAACTTCGTAGCCATTCTTTGACAAAATATCCTTTACCATCATTCTCATAAATGCGGCATCATCAACGACTAAAACCCGTATTGCCATATTCATCTCTCCCCGTTTCAGTTTACTTATTTTCCTTTAGTAATTGTACTCATTATATATGAATCACATACATTTCTCAAGTACATATTACTTATTGCAGTCTTTGTGCTCTTTCCATAGCACTTACAATATCTGTAATACGAACACCAAAATTCTCATCAATGACAACAACTTCGCCCTTCGCTAAAAGTTTGCCATTCACCAGAATATCTACGGGTTCACCAGCCAATTTATCAAGCTCAACAATAGAGCCATTTGACAGTTCCAAGATATCCTTTATGGATTTCTTCGTATGCCCAAGCTCGACAGTTACCTGTAACGGAACGTCAAGAATAAGACCTATATTCGCGTCATTTACAGCAACCGGCTCTGTCGAAAGCGGCATAAACTGTGCTGGCTGTACTGGTATATTCGAATCCACTCTTGCCTGCATACCATAAGCTGGCTGCATCGGCGGTGCCATCATTTGTTGTTGCTGCTGTACCGGTTGTTGCTGCTGCATCATTGGAGCTGCAGCAATAGGAGCAGGTGCCTGTGGAGCCGGTGCAGCACTTGCTGGTTCTACGGCTGATTCCTTTGTACTTGCCTCGCCATTTAAAAGGCTTTCCACCATTTCCTTAGCCGTACCCAGCGGCAGAATTTGCATGATTTCACTATCAATAAGACCATCCACTTCCATGCGGAATGAAATTCGTACGACCGGCTCATCCTGCTTTACAAGCTCTGTAACCTTGTTTTCCACAGCCAAATCGATTAAATTGACTTTGGGTGGTGAAATATCTATTTTCTTATTGAACATTGTAGATAATGATGTGGATACAGTTCCCATCATCTGATTCATTGATTCACCAACGGCACTCATATGAATCTCATTGAGTTCCTGCGGCGGATTCAATCCATCTCCCCCCATCATCAAATCCGCAATGATCGAAGCATCCTGTGCCTGGATTGCTAAAATATTATTTCCATCTATACCTTTCGTATAACCGACTTCAACAATCAAATACGGCATTGGATAATGATCCTTTATCATATTCATTGTGTCAATCGAAACCGAAGGTGTCGTAATCGATACCTTGTGTCCCAGAAGAACAGACAATGTTGTTGCTGCACTTCCCATAGAAATGTTCCCTATTTCGCCTAAAGCATCTTTTTGCATATCGGACAGCTTTCCACCTTCAGGTGAAACTGCATCCGAGGTAGTTGCTGCAGTATCTGTTGTATCTGTTGCCGCAGGTATGCCACCATTCAACAGTGCATCTATTTCTTCCTGCGAAATCATATCATCACTCATCGATACCTTCATCTCCTTCCGTAGCTATCCTCGTAATTTGTACTGCAGCTTTTTTTCCAGAGGTCCCCGGCCTGCAATAAAATTTTGGTCTCTGACCAACAATACATCTCAGTTCATCCTTCACCTTTGTATCCAGCTGTAACACATCACCAAAGCCCAATGTCAAAAATTCCCGAATTGATATGTGAATTGACCCCATCTCAACAACAAACGGAATTTTGGTCCTTGAAATCTTCCGTTCCAGTATCTCTGCCTGTTCCGGATGATCTTCTTTTGTTACAGAAGCTGCAACCCAGAAAGTTGTAGTCAATTTTGACATAATCGGCTCCAAAACAAGATATGGAATACAAAGATTCATAAAACCTTCTACATCACCAATCTTGACCTGAAGTGTAACAATAACCACCATATCACTTGGTGGAACAATCTGTGTAAACTGCGGATTGGATTCAATAACCTCCAGCTTCGGCTGCATAGAAATTACATTTGACCAGGCCTCCTGAAAATGCCCCATCGCCTTATCAAAAATCTTTCGTATAACTACCTCTTCGATTTCCGTAAGGACACGCGGTTTTACAGTATTTTCTCCCTTACCACCAAAGATTCGGTCGATAATAGAAAAGCATATACTCGTGTTTATTTCCATTATAACATTACCCTTGAGCGGTGGCACAGCCAAAACACCGATAACACTCGGATTTGACATTGAACGTACAAATTCCCCATATGTAAACTGTTCCACAGATGCAACGTCAACATTGACAAGAGCTCTGAGATGCGTTGATAAATAGGTATTCAAAAGGCGGGCAAAATTCTCATGCAGCATATTCAAAGTACGTATCTGATCCTTTGAAAACTTATCCGGCCGCTTAAAATCATAGGTCTTTACTTTTTTGTTTTCTTCGTCTGCCCTAACATCTTCAGCAGAAACAGCACCTGTAGACAACGCCGACAGTAGTTTATCTATTTCAGACTGAGATAATACGTCTTCCCCCAATCTTCCTCCTCCTTTCATACCCTTTATCTCAAGTTATTTGTCTATTGCAAAACGAAACTGGTTATATAAACATCATAAACAGAACCAGCCCCAAGAGCCTTATTGACTTCTTCTCTGATATGAGCCTTTAGCTCATCCTGCTTGGCTGGATCAAATTCATCCAGTTTTTGTGAGCGCAAAATTTGTAAAGTCGTATCGAGAATCTTGGTTTCTGCCATTGGAATTATTTTCATATCTGCAATATTTTGCTTTTTTTCCGGATTCATCTCCATGACAATTCCAACCTTCAGGAACCGTCCTGTCTTGATCCCGCCGACATTGACAATAATGCCTTCCTTTGCATCGCCGAGCTTAACAAACACCCCCGGATCATGCGCTTTGCTATCTACCGCACTTCCCGCGGAATCCGTCATAAGCTTTGTAGTAACAAAATAGGAAATAACCCCCGCAAGAACTAATCCAACAACAACCAGCACAGCAATAATTACAACCTGAGATTTTTTCTTTTTTTCTGGTACTACTACTCCTTCGTCAGCCATGTCCTTCATCCCTCCATGTGTCGTTATCTATCCAAAAATGACACCTTTATATACATCAGGTTTCATTGGGTATTCAAATTAATACTTATTCAACGCCCGACGATATGTCATGACACGCCGAACAACCTCATCCATATTTTCCTCCACGATAAGTTTTTTTCCATTTAACAACGTAACTACCGTATCCGGAGTTTGCTCTATTGTTTCTATAACTTCTGCGTT
>DCFY01000164.1 GCA_002315155.1 Megamonas sp. UBA1792 | reverse complement strand
GCAAATGCAGCAATATCTACGAATAAAGATCCTGTGCAGAAACAGACCATACTACAAACAGAACAAGCATATCACCAGGGTGTCGTTCAACAGACAAAGTATGGAACAGTATCAGGTCTGCAAGATAGTGCAGTTTTAAGCTGGCAGGGAATTCCTTATGCAAAGGCTCCTATTGGAGATTTGCGCTGGAAAGCACCGCAAGAACCAGAAGCATGGACAGGAATATTTCAAGCTACTAAAAATGGAAATATTGGTATTCAGGGAAGCAAGGAAAATATACAAGGCAGCGAAGACTGTCTGAATTTAAGTATTTATCGTCCGAATTCTCAGGCGACAGGGTTGCCGGTTTTGGTATATATTCATGGTGGCAATAATCAGAGCGGAACGAATAAAGAAATTGCACCTGAAAAATTGGCAGTTGATGCAAACTGTATCGTTGTATCCCTTAATTACAGGCTGGGGCTGTTAGGGTTCAATAGTTTACCTGCAATAAAAACAGGCAACAAGCTGGAGGATTCGGGGAACTATACTTTACTTGATTTTGCCAGAGCCTTGGATTGGCTAAAAGATAATGCGGAAAGCTTTGGCGGTAACTCGGAGAATATTACAATTTCAGGGTTTTCTGCTGGCGGACGCGATGTAATGGCAATGCTTGCATCGCCAGTTTTTAAGAATAAATATCAAAAAGCAATTTCATTTAGCGGTGGAATGACAACTGCAGATCCAGTGGCAAGCAGTAAGGTTATAGCAAAAGCGTTAGCACCATTAGTTGTGGAAGATGGTGTAAAAACTTCTTTGAGCGAAGCAGGACAATGGCTTTTACAGGATACGCCGGATGTCCGGGAGTATTTATATGGGTTATCGGCAGAACGTTTGGCAGCATCGTTTGGGAATGCAAGAATTCGTATGAGTGGATTCCCGCATCTATATAGTGATGGTACAGTTTTACCCAAAGAGGGATTTGCGACAACTTCTTATAATGAAGTTCCCTTGATTATGTTGACAGGAACAAATGAGTTTTCAGCATTTTCTATAGGGGACCCTTATTTTGTCAAAGCACAAAACAATCAGACGCTGCTTTCTGACCCTGAGACGAGAAAAGAACTTGCTTTTGTAATAAAATATGGGAGCGAATTTTATAGATTGTTTAATACAGAAGAATCTGCTATAAAAATGATAGATTCCTATAAGGCACCAATTTATACGTGTGCGGTTCAGTGGGGTGGAAATAAAAGTATTGTTGGTGATGAAATGGCTGAACTCGTAGGTGCTACGCATGGAATATTCTTACCATTCCTTACGGATGAAGTGATTGGTGTACGCGAAAAATATCCACAAGCTTTTAATAATCAAGGAGCAAAAGATTTAACAAAGAAATTCCAGAAATATATTTCTAATTTTTTATGGACGGGTAATCCCAATAGTGAAGGCCTTGTAAAGTGGGAAACCTGGAAAAATAAACAAACAGGCCCAAGACAGCTGATCTTTGATGCAAATAGGGATCATGCTATAATAAAAATGTCATATGGTGCTACATCATATGATGCAATTATAAAAGAAATCGAGGAGGATCAAACGATTTCACAAAAAGAAAAAGATGAGATAATTAAAAAAGTACTGAATGGGCGTTGGTTTAGCAAAAAATTTGATAAACATTTTGGCAATGAAAATTTGTGGATAAACTAAAATAAAATAGATTATTATAATAAAGGCTGAAGTAAGCAAAAATCAAATTGCTTGCTTCAGCCTGTTTTTACCCCAATATTTGGTGAGGAAATACGATTTATAGGTTTTATTCGAGCGGTATACGGTGGTTTTGCCAGCTACGTGCTTTAATGAAGATCAGCTACTGGTTTTATTCAGCAAATGATTTGTTCGAGTGCGGGTCATTCTGCAAATGAATCAATGATTTGTAAAACGACCGATTCCTTTTGCTTGCTGGAAAGCTCTTTTAGTTTAGGAATCAATTCCGGAGCTAAATTTGCATGTTCAAAAAGCTCGTTTAAAAAACTTGCTTTTGCGGTTTTGTCTAAACTCTTTAGTTTGGTCATCATTTCATTGAGTTCGGATATTGTCGTAGAATTTGTTTCTTTTTCTGGTGAAGTTAATTTCATATTTACAAAAATCCTTTCGTTGATTAATAAAGCTTATTTATAATTGGAAAACCGTGCAAAGAACACAGCCTTCGTCAATTTTTTCATATAAGCTGCAAAACCTGGAGTGTTATATACCTTTCGTAAGGGTGCTTCTTATAGCGTTTACGATTATAAAAACAAGATATACTAAAGTCTTTATGATATAAGTATAAGGCCTTTAGACCTAAAATAAAAGCCGAAACAGAAAATAATTTATAGTAGCGTAGCGGATATAAGAAAAAAGTTGAAAGTCAAATTGAAAAGAGTTATCGTGCAGGTTCAACGTTTAGGTTACTGCATTTTTTGCAGCCGTTGATTGCTATATAGTCTCTGTTTTTTGTTACTTTACAAGAACATGAGTTCTATTATATAATGAGTTTAAAGAGGGTGAAGAAATGGATGTGCTGGATAAGCTTCGTATTTTGAGTGATGCGGCAAAATATGATGCAGCTTGTACCTCAAGCGGTGTAGATAAGAAAGCAGCGAAAGGCGGTATGGGAAGTGCTTCTGCTTGTGGAATTTGTCATAGCTTCGCGGGTGACGGGCGGTGCATATCACTTTTAAAGGTGCTCATGACGAATCTGTGTACCTTTGATTGTGCCTACTGTGTGAATCGGCGCTCGAATGATATAAAGCGGGCGGCCTTTACACCGCGGGAACTTGCAGATCTTACGATGCAGTTCTATCGACGCAACTATATTGAGGGGCTGTTCCTGAGCTCGGGAGTCATGAAGTCAGCGGATTATACATGTGAGCAAATGATTAAGACGCTGCGCATCCTGCGTGAGGAATATCGCTTTTCGGGCTACATTCATGCGAAGGCGATACCAGGGGCGGATAAGGCACTTCTGGCTCAGCTGGGGCTTCTTGCTGACCGTATGAGTGTCAATATCGAGATGCCGTCGCGTATAAGCCTTCAGCGGCTGGTTCCGGATAAGACAAAGGAGGCAATACTCGCACCAATGGGGTACATGACGGAGCGCATTCAGGGAAATCGCCATGATCTTGTCCGGTACAACCATGCACCGAAGTTTGCACCG
>DCFY01000157.1 GCA_002315155.1 Megamonas sp. UBA1792 | reverse complement strand
TGTTTGTTGGTATTGGTATGCTTGTCGCAGCAGTAATGAATCCCGCTGTATCAGGTTATTTGAATCCAATTATTCGAGCCATTGTTCCATCGTCACCGATTGGCGTACTCATCTTTTTTGCAGTATTGTCACCGATTGCACTTTATCGTGGACCACTCAATCTTTTTGGTATGGGTTCAGGGATAGCAGTCCTTCTGTTGTCACTTAATATTCTTCCGGTTATGGTGGTTGCGGGGGCATTTCTTGCAGTCGGCTATATCCAGGTGATATCTGATCCGACAAACTCACAAAACGTATGGATTTCAGACTATGCTAATGTAGAAACGGGTGCTGTCCTCAAGATGACACTACCGTATACATGGGCAATGTGTGTACTCATGCTGTTGTATGTCGTGTTCACGAAATGGTAAAGTGAGGGAAATGATATGAGAAGAGTTAGAATCGGCATTGATGTCGGCGGTACCTTTACAGATGCAGTTGCGATTGATGATAGTACATATGAGATTATTGCGAAGGAGAAAATATCGACGACACATGATGCGGCAGAGGGTGTGTCAAAAGGAATTATCGATATTATCCATCGATTGCTGGAAATAAACCATATTGCACCGGAAGAAGTTGTGTTCATTGCACATGGAACAACGCAGGCGACGAATGCACTGCTTGAAGGCGATGTGGCGAAGGTCGGTGTCATGGGGATGGGCAGCGGTATCGAGTCTTCACGAGTAAAGAGCGACAGTAATGTAGGTGATATTCCACTGGCAAAAGGCAAATATCTTCATACAGTCCATCGCTATATTGAAACGCAGGATGCAGCACTGGTAAAAGATAAGATCACCGTGTTTTTGGAAGAAATGAAAGCAGCTGGAGCTGAAGTTATTGTGGCATCGGAGTCCTTTGGTGTGGATGATCCGACAAATGAATGCACAGTCATCAACCTTGCAAGAGAAAAAGGCATGTATGCTACAGGGGGTCATGAAGTATCGCAACTTTACGGACTCAAGGTGCGTACACGGACCGCTGTCGTTAATGGCAGTTTGATTCCAAAGATGATGGAAACAGCAAATATGACGGAGAACTGTGTAAAGCAGTCGGGCATCAAATCGCCACTAATGATTATGCGCTGTGATGGCGGCGTGATGACGGTGGATGAAGTGCGCAAGCGCCCGATACTTACGATGCTTTCAGGGCTGGCGGCCGGTGTTGCCGGAGCCCTTATGTATGAAAAAATATCAGATGGTATTTTTTTTGAAGTCGGTGGCACGTCAACCGATATATCGGCCATTAAAAATGGTAAAGTTATGATAAAATACGCACAGGTCGGCGGTCATAAGACGTATTTAAATTCCCTTGATGTGAGGACTCTTGGTATTGCCGGTGGTAGTATGATTAAGGTGAGTGATGGTAAAATTAGCGATGTAGGGCCACGCAGCGCCCATATTGCTGGTAAAGAATATGAAGCTTTTGCTGAAACGGCAGATATGGAACAGCCGGTGCTCCGGCTTATTGCGCCACGGCCGGAAGATGAGGCGGATTTTGCTATTGTTGAATGTGCAAAAGGCAAGAGCTATTCGCTTACGCTTGCTGGTGCAGCGAACATCCTTGGAACCGTACCGGAAAAGGATTATGCTCGTGGTAATAAGGAAGCTTCTATTAAAGCATGGCAGCCGCTTGCAGATCAACTGGGAATAACGGTAGAAGAGGCTGCAAAGCAGGCAATGGATATTGCGGCCGACAAAGTAGAAGTTATTGTCGAGTCACTTGTGCAGGACTACAAGCTTACACCAAATATTATCAGCCTTGTTGGCGGCGGTGGGAGTGGCGGTGTACTTATACCTTATCTTGGAGAGCGCATGGGCTATAAGTGGCGCATTGCAAAGAACGCACCGTTTATCTCAACTATTGGAGTAGCACTTGCTATGGTACGTGAGGTTGTCGAACGTACTGTTGTGAATCCGGGCGATGATGACATCCGTTCGATTCGCAGAGCTGTATTTGATCGTGTTATTCAGTCCGGTGCCAGTGAGACGACGGTGGAAATCGCTATTGAGATCGATAAGCATGCTAATATCCTGCGGGCAATTGCTACAGGGGCAACGGAACTTCGGACAAAAGATATTGCAAAGAAAAGTCTTGATGACAGCAGCCTGAGTCAGATTGCAGCTGATTCAATGCGATTACCGAAGGAACAAGTCTCGTTGCTGGCTTCAGTGGGGAAATGGCATATATTTGAAGGTGTAAAGCAGGAAAAAAAGTTAATTTTCTTTATGAAAACGTTTCGTTTTCTGCGGGTACTTGATCGTGACGGTGTTGTTCGCCTGCAAAAGAATGAATGTGCGGTAATCCTTACGGATAAAGAAAATCTGATAAAAGACATGAAAGAACTTATCGACATGAATACAGACTATGGAACGACAGGCGGGCAGCTGCCCCAGCTCTATCTTTTCTATGGAGAAAAGCAGCTTGATATGTCGGGTCTCGCTGGTGAGGAACAGGTCATGGCAGTTGTGGATATGGAAATGAATCAGATCGATTCCATGGAAAAGATACTTGTTATTGCAGCAAAATGAAAGGATGATTTTTATGCAAACCATACGATATGCTGAGAAGGATATTCCCGTTTTGTACGATGTGGATTGCTGTGTATGCGGTGGTGGAACAGCGGGTGTTCCGGCAGCCGTAATGGCGCAGCGAGGCGGACAATCGACCCTTTTGGTGGAAAAAAGTATCTGTCTGGGGGGCTCACAGACGCTTGGACTTGTTCTGCCATTCATGCCGACCTTTGCACCAAACAGTGACACACCCTGGATTGTAGAAATCAAGCGTTGCATGCAGGATGAAGGTATTGCAATGGAAGATGGTACAACCTCATTTGGCTGGTTCAATCCGGAAAAAATGGTTTTTATCTATGAAAAGCTGCTTGTAAAGGCGGGTGGCAGAATACTCTACGATGCAGATCTTATCGATACAAAAGTGGAGAAAGGCAATATCCGTTATATTATCATTAATACGATTGAAGGGCTTGCTGCCATAAAGGCAAATACTTTTATTGATAGTACAGGTGATGCAGTTCTTTCACGTCTTGCAGGGGTCAGGGTTGAACGCGGCTATGAAAAGACAGGCAATAATCAGCCGATGACCTTTCGTTTCGAGATGGGCGGCATTGATCTTGACCAGCTTTGTGCCTATACACAAAGTATCGGCGATACATGGTGCAAGACGTTACCACCCTATTTTGAAATTGCTATGGCCCGGCATCGTGATATCAAGTATACATTAGAGCCGCTTTTTGTGAAGGGCTATGAAGATGGTGAGCTTACACTAGAAGATATCGAGTATTTTCAGGCGTTTACGATACTGGGGAAATCGGGCTGCATGTCGATGAATTGCCCGGAGATTCCCGTTCGCTATAAGGCGACAAAGGCAGTTGATCGCAGTGAGGCAGTCACATGCGGACGGGCAATGATGCAGCGGATAAGTTCCTTTCTGATTCGCCATATGCCGGGATTTGAGCATGCCTACATCAGCCGTGAACCCGTGATGCTGGGTGCTCGCGAATCATTTCGCATTATTGGAAAATATCAAATGACAGAGGCAGATTATTACGGACGAAGCCGTTTTGATGATGCAGTTGTATGCACAGCATGGTATATCGATGCACATGGTGAAAAAGTTGGCGAATATCTGGCAGAAGGTGAATACTACGAAATTCCTTATCGATCGATGGTTACAGAAGAGATCGACAATTTGCTTGTTGCAGGAAGATGTATCTCGACAACCTTCATCTTGCAGGCATCTATGCGTATACAGCCAACTTGCATGACCATCGGCGAAGCCGCCGGAGTTGCAGCTGCCTGGGCTGGAAAACAAGGTATCGCTGTGAACATGCTTGACTGGACGACAGTTCCAACAGCAGTAAAGCCATATAAAAAATAAAATAGATATGCGAAATCGTATTGTATAGAATGAATATAAACGGTGAAAATTAGTATATTGGTTTACAATTTGAATATTGTAAGAAACAAGAGGAGTGACTGAGTTGTTAGAAAAAGTAAAAGGAAAACTTATTGTATCGTGTCAGGCACTGCCGGACGAACCATTGCACAGCCCTTTTATTATGGGACGCATGGCGCGTGCAGCAAAGGAAGGCGGTGCGGTGGCGATTCGGGCACAGAGTGTAGATGATATCGTTGAAATCAAAAAAGTGACTGGGCTGCCGGTTATTGGTCTGATCAAAAGAAACTATAAGGATTCGGAAATCTATATTACAGCAACGATGCGTGAGGTAGAAGAATTGCTTACGACACATTGTGAAATGATCGCAATCGATATGACGGATCGAGCAAGACCGCAGGGTGAAAAGGTAGAAGACCTTGTAAAGCGTGTACATGAAGCCGGAGTTCTCGTACTCGCAGACATTTCTACGTATGAGGATGGTGTAAAAGCAGCAGCAGCAGGTGCAGATGCCTTATCGACAACGATGGCTGGCTATACAAGCTACTCAAAGCATATTGATGGTCCGGATGTCGAGCTTGTCGGACATCTTGTAAAAACGATGAAGGTACCAGTCTTTGCTGAGGGTAAAATCAATTGTCCGCAAGATGTAACAGAGGTCATGCAGGCGGGGGCGTATGCCGCAATTGTTGGATCAGCAATCACAAGGCCACAGCTAATTACAGCAAAGTTTGCTGCAGCAA
>DCFY01000111.1 GCA_002315155.1 Megamonas sp. UBA1792 | reverse complement strand
TCGCTTTTATGTGAACTTTTGTGATCCATGGCCGAAGGCGCGCCATGCGAAACGCCGCCTTACGCATGTGAACTTTCTGGAAAAATATCGTGGTTTGCTGAGGACGGGTGGTGCGCTCTTTTTAAAGACAGATAATCGTCCTTTATTTGATTTTTCTCTGGAGCAGTTTGCTGAAGCAAAGCTGGAGACGCGTGATGTGTCATTTGATCTTCATGTAGAGAACCGCCCGGAAAATATCATGACGGAATATGAACGAAAATTCAGCGGTTTTGGCGAAAAAATCAATCGCTGCGAGGTCGTATTTTCTTAAAATACGCAACTGGAGGCAGAATAATGGGGCAGCAGAGGGAATTGATAAGAAAAAAATTTTGGATTAATGATATGGAAGCTATTATGGGAATTGTACTTGTTCTTATTGTTATCGGGACAATCAATGTGTTTAGTGCAAGTTTTGTCCTGTCGGAGACACAATACCATAATCCGTATTATTTTTTAATTCGGCAAATATCCAATCTTGTTGGAGGACTTATATTTTTTCTCATCGGATTGCGCGTCAACTATCATAAATGGCGGGATTATGCATTGGTGCTTGTAATCCTTACAATCATTTCATTAATTCTAGTGCTTTTGATCGGGCCATCAATCAATGGCTCCCGGCGTTGGCTGAGCTTTGGTTTTATGCAGGTGCAGCCATCGGAAGGAGCAAAGCTTGTTGCAATTATGATGTCCGCTGCATATCTTGGAGCGTGTATTGATAAGGGCAGGCAGGTTACGGGAAATCTTGCACAATTGCTCGTTTTTGTGTCATTGGTGGTTCTCATCGAGAAGCAGCCGGATGCGGGAACGATGTGTATTGTTATTGGGATACCGTTTCTTATGTACATTATTGCGGGACTTAAACGGAAATATGTAGAGCGGCTTTTTGCGGCAGCAGCCATTGGTGTTATTTTGGTTTGCCTTTTGCAGCCTTATCGAATGGAACGTTTAAAGGTGTGGTTTGATCCATGGCAGGATACACAGAATTTTGGCTATCAGACGGTGCAGTCAATGTCAGCGATAGGCTCGGGCGGATTGTGGGGCATGGGCTTGGGGAAGGGTATCAGCAAGTATGCATATCTGCCAGAAGCACATACCGATTTTGCTTTTGCAATTTTTTGTCAGGAGAATGGTTTTCTCGGCGTGATCTTTATGTTTATGTTGTTTGTGGCATTTTCTTTATATAGTGCGCGAATTGCCAGCCGGGCACCGGATGGCTTTGGTCAGATGCTTGCAAGTGGGATTATCATGCTGATTGTCGGACAAGGTTTTGTCAATCTAGCCATGGTCGTTGGTGTCGTGCCGGTTATTGGTGTGCCGCTTCCCTTTATCAGTTATGGGGGTACATCGCTCATCGTCAATATGACGGCTGTCGGTATATTGATTAATGTAGGGAAGCATGCAAAAAAATCGGAAGATGATCATGCAGATAAAGAAACCGAAAAAGTGAGGGAACAGAAACGTCATTTGCGGCTTGTAAAACGTTAAGAATAACTACAATAGCTGGAAAATATAAATAAAGCAACAGTAAGGGTGTATCGCAAAGCAGAGCGATACACCCTTACTGTTGTTTTAACATATTTTTTATTGACATTTATTAAAAGAAATGATATAAATAACATATGAACAATTGCTCATATGTTTGAACAAAGATGGAGGCATTGATATGGAAAAAAAGAAAGATAAAGAAACAAATAGCTGTAGCTGCGGGCACTGCCATGAACAGGATATGAGTTTGCGTGGAATACTTGCGGGAGCGGGACTGCTTTTGCTAACGGTCATTCCGGATGCGTTACCACAGATTGCTGTATTGCCTGTGCTTGTGGCAGCGTATCTTATTCTTGGCGGCGGAGTGCTGATGACAGCGGTGCAAAATATTCGTCATGGTGCTGTTTTTGATGAGAATTTTCTTATGAGTTTGGCGACAATTGGTGCTTTTTGTATTGGAGAATATCCAGAGGCAGTCGGTGTGATGTTGTTTTATCGTATTGGTGAATACTTCGAGGCGCGTGCTGTGGAGAAAAGCCGCAGTCGCATTATGGAGGTTATTGATATGCGGCCGGAGTCGGTAAATCGTATTGTGAACGACAAAGTAGAGATGATAGAGGCTGCAAAGGCTGTTGTCGGCGATATACTGCTTGTTCGTGCTGGTGATCGTATTCCGCTTGATGGTGTCGTTGCTGAGGGTGAAAGCCAGCTGGATACGTCATCACTTACAGGAGAGTTCCTGCCGGTTGATGTACAGCCGGGCAGTGTGCTTCTTTCAGGATCAATCAATCTTTCTGGTGTTCTGCGTATGCGGGTTGAAAAAGTGCTGGCAGAGTCTATGGTTTCACGTATTATGGCATCAGTAGAAGATGCTGTGGAGAACAAACCGAAAATCGCTCGCTTTATTACGCGGTTTGCGCGTGTCTATACGCCATTTGTTGTTGGGATGGCAGTGCTTGTGGCTGTAATTCCTTCACTTATTACGGGCAACTGGAGTTACTGGGTTTACACGGCACTAACGTTCCTTGTTATCAGCTGCCCCTGTGCACTCGTTCTGAGTGTGCCGTTAGCTTTCTTTTCCGGTATTGGTGCGGGGTCAAAAGCTGGAATTTTATTTAAAAGCGGTGCGGCGCTGGAGGCTCTGCAGAAAGTCAGGACTGTTGTCATGGACAAGACGGGGACGCTGACAAAAGGAAACTTCACTGTGCAAAACATTGTAACTGCTGCAGCAGATACAGATGAAAATGAAGTATTAATGCTGGCAGCTGCCTGTGAACGTGCATCGACACATCCTATTGGCAAGGCGATTGTGGCAGCTGCATTAGATAAGGAACAAATGTTACTTAAGCTGGATGAGCTGAGTGAGACAGCTGGAAGAGGAATTCGGGCAAGAATGGGAAAAGAGGAAATCCTTTGCGGCAATCGTGCTTTTCTTAAAGAACATGGTATAGTACCAC
>DCFY01000128.1 GCA_002315155.1 Megamonas sp. UBA1792 | reverse complement strand
GGGGAGCTGACCTTTATGTATAAAATGATTTGTCTTGATATCGATGGAACACTTTTGAATTCACAACACAAAATCACATCTCGTGTTAAAGACGTCATACAAAAAGCTGCCGCCTTTAATATTCTTGTTATCCTTGTTTCTGCCCGCATGCCAGCAGCTATTCTGCCTTTTCTCAAAGAACTTACAATCAAAGCTCCAATTATTTGCTACAGTGGCGCTCTCGTCCTTGACGAAGCACACAAACCCCTTCATGCCAATCATATTTCCCTCGCAGCCCTTGCTGCTATATACAATACTTGCAAGACACATGCTGCACACCTCAGTATTTACCGCAATTGTGACTGGTACGTCGAATCCATGGACTCATGGGCAGCACAGGAAAGTACAATCACACAGATTACACCAACGATTACAGCCACTGAATCGCTTCTGTCAAAATGGCAATCAGAAGCAACCGGTCCAAACAAGCTGCTTTGCATGGGTGAACCGGAAAAAATTGCTGCCGTAGCTGCACTTCTTAATCGAACAAATATGACAATCTACCGTTCCAAACCAACGTATCTTGAAATGGTTAGTCATACCGCCTCGAAAACAAATGCCATTCAATTTCTCGCTCATCTCTATAAAATTGACATGAAAGAAATCATGACAATCGGCGACAACTATAATGATATTGATATGCTGCGGGCGGCTGGACTCGGTATTGCCATGGGAAATGCCCCCGACGATGTAAAAACACAGGCCGAAGTTGTAACAGCGAACAATGATGAAGACGGGGTCGCTGTTGCTATCGAAAAATATGGTTTCGCCTAAAAGTATGGTATAATAAAAAAGATTTCGTATTGTAACATTACTTGAAGGATTGGTGATTATTTCATGGCAAGACTATCCAAACGTATTCAGCACAAAATCCAGCCGTCAAATCAGGCCCCTGAAAAAAAGAAAAAACCAGGCCGTGACTATTTGCTTATTGCTGTCATTTGGCTCAACCTTTTTATTCTCGCTATGGGCTGGAGTGAATTTGATGTATTGAACCGTTCCATGTACATTGCGCTTGCTGTTTCGCTCATGCTCATCTATACACATAAGCATAGTACCTTCTCTGAAAAGGTGCTTGTCTGGATTGAACGCATCAGTTTCATCAGCATAGCCGTTTCCGTTGCTATCTTTGCTTTTATCTGTTATAAACAGTTCATTGCATAAAACACCCACTGCTTCTATCTTGAAAAATGACTCTACAATAAATGCTGTGTTTTTGATGAAAATCAAAATCATAGCATTTATTTTTTTGTATACTAAAAAGACATGCAAAATTCCAATAAAATATTAAGAAACCAAAACTAATATTCAGAAGAATTTCCCATGTCAACTATGAATCATATCAAATTTTTATTACATTTACCAGATAACACGATGGATGTACCTGTATCATTCTTAACATATTAATCTCCCCATTTTTTTTCCATCAAGACAAATAGTTCCTGATCCGTCAAATGATTTTCCATATTATAAATCAGAAGAACCCTGCGATCTTCTTCCGAATAAGAAAAATCCCGTTGCCATGTAAAGAAATGCGGACCGTCGCCTAGATTTCTGACATAACCCATCAAATATTCCAGTACCCAAGCGCTCTGTTTAACATCTGTTAAACATTCATTCGCATAAAAATTATGCCATTTTCCATGTTCTCTGCCACGCATAGCCAGATTGGCTTCTAAATACGCTTTCCTTGCTTTTCCTGCACAATAGAAAGCTTCCTGATAATCTTCATGTAAAGCAGCGAGCAGACTGTTACAGGCAGCAAGAGCCCCTTTATAACAAAAAAAATGAATTTTAACCTGCAGATATAAGGAGTCCTGAAACAATTTACGACTGCTGCCTTCCAGCATCGAATCTGTATGCTCACACTGCCGTATGAATTCTGCATAACCTTTTTCTGCCTCACAGCATAATCTTTGATACCATATGATTTGCTCAGACAGTGTTTTCCCATCGGTTGCCCATACTAAATCATTTGCTCTTTCCGCGTTATTTTTTAAATATTGATGAATTAAAATTCTGGCAACATGATTAGAAAACTGCTCACCGGCATGTTCGTCCTCATGCAAACCATACTGTATCGCATATTTCGAATAGCTCTGGAAACAATCCACAATAGAAGCCGCATGGTCTTGTCCATAATAGGATTCAACATAACCTTTCAAATGGTCTTGCACATCTGTATCACCAACCTGCCATAGATTGGCAATCAAATCCAGGATATATACATGCGGTTTGACATTTGAGCAGTTGATAAGCCAGTAATCCTGCATGCCATGCATCAGTACCTTGCGTAACTCATTCCGCACAAACTTCGCTGAATTCGGCAGCATGGTGATATGTCCAGCTGCCTGTAAATCATAAAATGATGCATGATAATAGATGCCATGGCAGCCATGGTCTTTATCATTCGGCAGAGCAGAAATCCGTGGATTATGGTTTCCCTGCCGCCGGGTTACCATTTTCCCATAGCCGTTGTCGGCCCAAATCCTTATAATATCTTCCGGCAGCTTCAAATACCCTTTCCTATACAGTTCCATGCTTTCACCATACAAATTTGTGCAGCATACGGCCTCCGGCAGAACCTTTTTAACAAATTCATATTGCAGCTTGATTAGTTTACTTATCAATTCGCCGCGGGCAGCTGGTGTCCGATACTGTGGATCATTCTCCCAAAAAGGACAATCACCTTGCCCGCGAAAACCTAAGTTCCAAATGACATTCATGTTTTTTTGAGCTTGAATGCCTTCCTTCCACAGCTGTTGAAATTTTTCCGGATATTCTTCATAGGATGGGGTAAGCGCTGGATACACACGGGCAAACATCGGCGCTCCCAAAGGTTCAGCATGATGATGCGTAATATATAGTCCCATATCAGTTGCTGTAGAGCGATATAATACAGAATTTTTATCCGTACCAGGGATGACCAGATTTCCTCGGCAGCGCAGCAGTGCTTCAAATATCATTTCCCAAGGTTTTTCCTTCTTTTGATCAATACTCCATTTATCGATCAATACCTCGTCATTAACAAACCAGCCTCGATATTTTACAGCAGCAGGTTTTGAGCGATACGCATAATCACCCGAAATAATATATTCTTCCTGCTGAATGGTTTTTTGATCATTCCAAAACCAAAAAGGCAGAATACCTAAAATTGTTTTACTGATTTCATAAATTCCGTAAACAAAGCCTAAATCATCTGAAGCATGAATTTCCAAATCTCCGTTATAGATACCAATCACAAATTGTTCCTTGGGCATCGGAAAATTCACGAGCTTAATCGCCAGCCCTTCCTTTTTGGTAGTCCAGCAGGCCATTCTAATATCACGGTACAAATTCTCTATCGCCTTTTGAACTGGCTTTGTCTGAACCATATTAATGATTTTTGTATTTCGATTGATTTTCAGTGTCATTTTACTGACTCCTTATGTTTAGGAAACTGATTTTCTTTCCCTTTATATCCAACATTATTATTGCCAAAACAATTTTCGTATTTATAGCCAGTAAGCAATTCACAGATTTCCCGATTTTTCGGTAAAACATCTTCTATTTTGCCACCATTATGGACACGCTTTACTTCTTCAATAATCACACCATAGGTTTCCTGATTGAATACCTTAAACTTGCAAGTACAGTAAACAGCAATCAGTATAAACACAACCGTTCCAGCTACCATCAGCAGCGTTATGGCATAGATCGCACTGTCTGGCTGAGTTACGTTCGAACCAGCCTTAAATCCAAAGGCAGATAAAATATTACCAATGGCCAGGAGCAGCACCGCCTTTAGAAACTTGTTGCACACCATCATAGAGCCTGCGAGCACACCTTCACGGCGACGGTTAGTGACTAATTCATCAATATCGGCCATAAATGCATATACAGTCCAGGGAATATAATATGTCCCGCCCATAGCCACCCCCATAACAACCGTAATACCAATGACTGCAAAATACAGTGTAGTATCTGGTGCATCCAAAAGATAAAGCGCGCCATAACTCAGAACACTGAGAACGGCCAACGTCAAAGCAACAAGATTGGGTTTGATAAAACCTTTTTTTGAGCAAATAAATACGAAGGTAAAAGTCGTGATGACCTGCATTATACTATTCAGGCTGTTCATTGCAGAAACCAGAGTCGGCTGTTGGTTTAATGCATAGATGATATAATAAGTGAATACCGTGGTGAATACAACTAAAGCTCCCTGCGCACCAAATAAATAGTTTCCCAGATGCAGGCGGAAGGCTCTAATCTTAAAGGTAGAAAGCGTATCAATGAACAACTTTTTGATTCCCTCAAGAAGACTTCCCGCCTGCTCATTAGGAACCTCTTCCGGATTTCTTTCCCAGGAATTAAAATATACCAAAATCAAAACACTCAGCATAACCGCAGCCCAAGTTCCACCAGTTGCTAAAAAAGCATAGGGAGAATCCTTGCCTAAAAGCATGAAATAAATGCCTGGCAGCGCACCCGTCAAAAAATTGGCAATATTACCAAACAAGGCACGAGCACCTGTTAAGTAAGTTCTTTCCTTAAAATCCTGAGTCATTTCCGTAGCCAGAGTTTCATAAGG
>DCFY01000014.1 GCA_002315155.1 Megamonas sp. UBA1792 | reverse complement strand
TCTGATGCTGCCGCTGTATCATAATCATAGACTTCATTTTCATTAAAGAACACGCCAAACATTGAACCCGCCTGATGTACCTGTACCCTGAGCCCGGCTGCCTGTGCTCTTGACTGCAGGCCCAGCACGAGCTTCTTTGTCATAATCGTAAGCTTGCGGCTATAGTCCGGGCTGCCAGGCTCCGGTTCTTCTGTCAGAATACGCAGTGTCTCGATACCTGCTGTCATTGCCAGCGGATTACCGCTCAATGTACCCGCCTGATAGACAGGACCGGCAGGCGATACCTTCTGCATAATGTCGCGTCTGCCGCCGTATGCCGCAACCGGCAAACCGCCGCCAATAATCTTTCCAAGACATGTAATATCCGGTGTAATACCATAGGCTGCCTGCGCTCCTCCAAGCGAAGCACGAAATCCGCACATGACTTCATCAAAAATAAGAAGTGTGCCATACTTTGTTGTAAGTTCACGCAGCTTTGCAAGATAGCCTTGCTTTGGCAGCACAAGTCCCATATTGCCAGCAATTGGCTCAACGATAATTGCAGCGATTTCAGCACCAGATTTCTCCATAACCTTTGTTATCGCATTAACATCATTGTACGGTACCGTAATCGTATCAGCAGCAACACCCGCCGTGACACCCGGACTATCCGGCACACCAAACGTAGCAAGGCCCGATCCAGCCTTTACAAGCAGACTGTCACTGTGTCCATGATAGCAGCCGACAAACTTGATGATCTTTTCGCGTCCCGTATAGCCACGAGCAAGACGCAGCGCACTCATCGTTGCTTCCGTTCCTGAGTTAACCATACGAATGACCTCGATGGATGGCACAATACTCATGACAAGTTTGGCAAGCTCACTTTCAAGGAGTGTCGGTGCACCATAGCTTGTACCGCGCGCTGCTGCTTCCTGCAGCGCCCTGACAACTCGTGGATGCGCATGCCCGACCACCATAGGTCCCCAGGAACCTACATAATCGATGTATTCATTACCATCAATATCATAAATTTTACTACCCTCTGCCCGCGCGATAAATGGTGGATTGCAATCAACACTGCGATACGAACGCACCGGGCTGTTTACACCGCCCGGCATAAGCGTTTTAGCTTCGGCAAAAGCTTCTGCCGATTTTTCCAAATGTAACATTGAAGTTCCTCCCCGAGCTTTATTCGTTTTCCTGCAGCCATTTCGCTGCGTCAATCGCATGATACGTGATAATAATATCTGCACCAGCGCGCTTCATTCCGGTGAGGGTTTCCAGCACGATGCGCTTTTCATCAATCCAGCCCTTCTGTGCAGCCGCCTTAACCATTGCATACTCACCGCTGACATTATAGACTGCAACCGGACGATTAATGGTTTCGCGTACCGTCTTGACGATATCGAGATAAGCCATTGCCGGCTTTACCATAATGATATCTGCACCTTCAGCGAGATCAAGTTCAACTTCCTTCATCGCTTCACGTGAATTTGCCGGGTCCATCTGATACGACTTTCGATCACCAAACTGCGGTGTTGAATCAGCTGCATCACGAAACGGCCCGTAGTATCCTGACGCGTATTTCACAGCATAGGACATGATCGATACATTTAGGAATCCTTCCTTATCAAGAGCTTCACGAATTGCCCCGATACGACCGTCCATCATATCTGATGGTGCAATGATATCCGCACCAGCCTTTGCCTGGCTCACAGCAACCTTGACAAGAAGCTCAAGTGTTGCATCATTATCAACATAATGGCCACAAAGTTTACCGCAATGACCGTGTGTTGTATACTGGCAAAGGCAAACATCACCAACGATCACAAGCTTCGGCACCGCTTCCTTAATAGCTGCTATTGCACACTGTACAGGACTCTTCATATCCCAGGCACTTGAGCCGATTTCATCTTTATACTCCGGCAGTCCAAAGACTTCTACAGACGGAATTCCCAATGCATAGATTTCTTTCGCAAGTTTTACAGCATTGTCAACAGACAAATGATAAACATCCGGCATGCTTGGAATCTCTTCTTTCACATTTTCCCCCGGAACGACAAAAATCGGATAAACGAAATCCTTTACCGACAAAGAAGTTTCACGTACCATTGCACGCACACCTTCAGAAATCCGCATACGACGCGGGCGAAGTTTCTGTTCCATCATATAAAAACATCTTCCTTTACATTTTTTTTGCGATTGCATCGACAAGTCCGGCAATCGTATATGTTTCGGCTATCGTGTCTGGCACAATGCCGTTATCTTCACATGTCTTTGCTGTAATTGGCCCGATACAGGCAACTTGCGTCTGTTGCAAAAGTGCCGCATCACCATCAATAAGCTTCAGAAAATTCGTCACAGTCGACGAACTTGTGAATGTTACAAAATCAACTTCTCCCGCACTGAGCTGCTGCTTTACAACAGTTGCATCCATCTCCGCCGCTACAGTCGCATAGACTGATACAACATCAACGACTGCACCAAGTCTCCTCAACTCATCCGGTAGAACTGCCCGTGCTTCCTCAGCTCTTGGCAAAAGAATTTTTGTTCCCTGCGAAATATCATCCTTCAACGCATAAATCACACCTTCGGCCCGAAACTGCGCCGGTATACTATCTGCTCTAATGCCGTATTCTTTTAATTTACCAGCTGTTGCCGTACCGATTGCCGCAATTTTCGCTGCCGACAATGCACGTGTATCAAGCCCCGCCTTATGCAGACGATCAAAAAAATGATCAACGCCATTTGTGCTGGTGAAAATCAACCAGTCATAGGCTGCAAGCTGGCTGATGGCTTTATCTACAGCTGAATAGCCATCTGCGGGGTCCTTCGTATGTATTGCTGGTACCTCAATACACTGAGCACCAAGCTCTTCAAGTTCCAGCGTAAGCTTTGAAGCCTGCTCTCTCGCTCGCGTAACAACAATTTTCTTGCCAAAAAGCGGACGATTATCAAACCATGCAAGTTTTTCACGCAAAGAGACCACATCTCCAACGATAAAAATTGCCGGTGGCTTGAGCTGTGCCTTTTCAACATCGGCCGCTGCCATACCGACCGTCGTCACCAGCACACGCTGCTCCGGCTTTGTCCCCCAGCGTATAACAGCTGCCGGCGTATCTGCACTACGGCCATTCTCGATAAGCTTTGCTGTTATATGCGGCAGATTTGCAATCCCCATAAGAAATACCAGCGTATCAACACCCGTTGAAATTTTATCCCAACGCATATTCGAAGAACTCTTTGTCGGGTCCTCATGACCTGTAATAACGGCAAACGACGTTGCCATACCACGATGCGTAACTGGGATACCCGCATAAGCCGGTACAGATATCGCCGATGTAATGCCCGGCACAATCTCAAACAACAGATTATTTTCCTGCAGCAGCAAGGCTTCTTCACCGCCACGACCAAAAACAAACGGATCGCCGCCCTTCAGCCGTACAACACATTTGCCAGCCCGTGCTTTATCGACAAGCAGCTGACTGATATCACCCTGTTTCATCGTATGATGACTCGATGACTTACCCACATAAACATGCTCTGCGTTCTGTGGCGCATAGCTCAGAATTCGCTCATCTGCGAGGCGGTCATAGACAACGACCTCTGCTTTTTTGAGGCAATCACAAGCCTTCACACTGATGAGACGATAATCTCCCGGACCCGCACCTACCAAATATACCATACCAGCCATAAATCTTTTATCCTCCTAATAAAGAAGTCGTTAAACAATCGAATGAATCACTCCTTTAAAGCATCTTCATCCATTTACAGTAACGACCCTTTTATTCTATGTATTCATCGATCCATTAAAAGTCCGATCTCCTGCATAATGGCAAGCCCGCCAGCAGCCAGCAGCTTTTCCGCCAGCGCTTTGCCGAGCCCTGCTGCATCCTGCTTTTTGCCAGTTACACGATCACGCAAAAGACGCTGTCCATCAATTGAGGCGATAACAGCCTCAACATCAAGTCCACCCGTTTCATTGCATACAGCATAGACGCCAACCGGAACCTGACAACCACCTTCGACCGTCCCCAAAAAGGCACGTTCAGCCAACGCACACTGTACAGTATCTTCATCCCGCAAAAATACAAGCCTGTCGAGAATTTCCTGATCATCTGCACGTGCCTCAATTGCAAGCGCGCCCTGTCCGACAGCTGGCAAACACATTGAACGCGGCAAAATATCCGTAATGCGATCACCAAAGCCAAGACGCTTAAGCCCTGCTACAGCGAGAACAATCGCTGCAAAGTTCTCATCCTCAAGCTTCTTGAGCCGTGTATTCACATTGCCGCGCAAATCCTCAATTCTAAGATCCGGACGCATATGCAGAAGCTGCGCCTTACGGCGCAAACTCGATGTTCCTACCTTTGCCCCCAGTGGCAGTTGATCAAATGTTTTATACTTCGGACTTACAAGTGCATCACCCGGATCAAGCCGCTTTGTGATTGCCGCCAGTGTAAGCCCCTCTGGAATCGCTGTTGGCATATCTTTAAGACTGTGTACAGCCAAATCGATATGACCTGCAAGCATATCTACCTCGAGCTCCTTCGTAAAAAGCCCCTTACCGCCAATCTTCGCAAGCGGCGCATTGAGTATGCGGTCACCTTTTGTCATCACATGCTTAAGCTCTACCCTGAGGCCGGGATATTTCTTTCGTAAACAATCCGCTACATATTCTGCCTGCCAAAGTGCAAGCTTACTGCTGCGCGTACCGATAATCATTGTGTCTTTCTTCACTTGTTTTTGCCTCTCCTAACGTATCAAGTTTGAACAAACTGCGCATTGCATCGATATAGAACTGTTCCTGTTCCGTTCCTGCAGCAGAATTAATCTTCGTCATTGGTTCACGCAAAAGCTTCCGAACAATCATCTTCGTCATATGTTCCATTGCCCTGTGTTCTTCTTCTGTAATGTCCGGAAGCTTCGTCATGGCCCTTTTTACCTCGCGACGGCGCGTGCGTTCCGCCTTCTCCGAAAGCAATGCCATAAGCGGCCGAAAAGAAAGATACTGAAATTTATCAATAAGTGCAGCTACCTCTTCCTTCACGATTTTATTTGCGTGCTTTGCTTCATGCTTGCGTTCCTTTATATTTTCATCAACAACAGCTTCCAGATCATCAATATTATAGAGACTTACCCCTTTGATATCTGCCACATCCGGGTCGACATCACGCGGTACCGCAATATCAATAAAGACAAGCGGGCGCCCCTTGCGCTTCGTCATAAGCTGCTGTGTTTCCCACGGCTTCACAACATAGTGCGGCGCACCAGTCGAAGTAACAACAACATCAGCATTGACCGCCTGCTTAAATGCCTTATCAAAAGGAACTGCCTCCCCATCAAAACGAGCAGCCAGTTCCTCTGCCTTTTCTATATGACGGTTTGCCACATAAATCTTCTGTGCTCCCTTAGATACAAGATGCTGTGCTGTAAGCTCAGCCATCTTGCCCGCACCAAAAATCAACACGCTTGATGCCATAAGACTGCCAAATATTTCCTTAGCGAGTTCGACTGCGGCATAGCTTACCGATACAGCATTATAAGCAATACGTGTTTCCGTACGAACACGCTTGCCTGTAGCAATTGCCCGATGAAACAGTGTATTAAGTACCGTACTCGTCGTTTCCTCTCCGCGTGCAAGTGCATAAGCCTGTTTGACCTGACTCAAAATCTGCCCCTCGCCTACGACGAGTGAATCAAGGCTTGACGCTACACGAAAAAGGTGCTCTATACATTCACTGTCTACATAGCAGTAGAGATAGTCATCAATACATTCTTCATTTCCTGTAAGATCAAAAAGAAACTGCTTGATTGTTGGCAGGTCCACATCGATATCATCAACAACGGCATACATCTCACTACGATTGCAGGTTGAAAGAACAACTGCTTCATTGAGTGATTCATATTCATCAAGATGACGCAGCCCTTTGCAAATATTTTCTTTTGTTATAGAAAATCGTTCCCGGACTTCTACCGGTGCGGTTTTATGATTTAGTCCCAAAACTACTAATTGCATTTCTTATCTCTGCCTCCGCTTTCTCAAATTTACCTTGTTTCACCAATTCCAATAGATGTGTATCAAGCGCATGACGCCAAAATGCCTCCCTTTTGTGACTGGTTCCCAACCGCTCCTTCATCTCTAGTCTAAGCCCTGCCAGCGTTTCAAGCCATACACCATAGGTCTCGCCAAAAGACAGCTCCAGCTCATGCCGGAGCTGCCGGGAAAATGCCGGGCTCCTGCCGCCTGTCGATACAGTCAGCAGAAGATCACCGCGCCGCACCTGTGCCGGTACCGTGAAGTTGCTGAGACCGGACGGTTCCACCACATTTACAAGAGCTCCCGCCGTCTTTGCTTCATCTGCTGCCATTGCATTCACTGCTGCATCATCCGTTGCACAAATAACGATAAAAAAGTCCCGAAGTCTTCCCTTTGTATAAACTTCTTTCAGCCACACAAGCTTTCCTTCCGCATACAGCGTGCTGAGCTCAATTGTAATTTTCGGTGCAATCACAATAACAACAGCGTCTTCACGAAGAAGCGTTCTAATCTTGCGCAGTGCAACCCTTCCACCTCCGACAACAGCACATCGTCTTCCTTTAATTGAGAGATTTATCGGATACATCCAGGCACCTCGCTTCGTTTTTTCGTTTTTCGAACAATGAATATGTATCAAATACGAATGTCATTCATTTTATCTTGTTTCATTATATACCAGAGTACAGAATTTTTCCATGCTTTTTCTCATAAAACCAGGAAAATACACTAACTATTATACAAGGGTTTTCTCCTGTGGGCAACAATCACAAAAAAAAGACCACCACACTGATTTCTCAGCATGGCAGCCTTTGCTTTGAACTGCTATTCCAGTGTCATGATCTTATGCTTAAGAACATAGATAAGTGCCTGCGTACGATCATTTACATTAAGCTTACGGAAAATATTCGTCAAATGATTCTTTACTGTTTTTTCACTTACAAACAATGCCTGTGCAATATCCTGATTACTAAACCCCTTAGCAATGCACGAAAGTACGTCCATCTCACGCGCCGTAAGGCGTTCCGAACGACTTTTGTGCCACATTTCCCGAGCCTTTTCATTGATATCATCATCTGCATCCATCCCGCCAAAAAGTCGTTCAGCAAGTTTGGGATAAACAAAAGCATTGCCTTCATTCACCACATGGATTGCCTTGATAAGCATCGTCGGCTCTACATCTTTCAACAAATAGCCAAGTGCACCATTCTTCAAAAGCTCCAACACATAATTATCACTATCATGGATTGTGAGCACAATGATCTTTGTCTTCGTCTTCGTTGTTGCCAGCTGACGTGCCACCTCAAGACCGCTAAGTCCCGGCATATTGAGGTCCAGCAGTAAAACATCGGGCTGTAATACAAGCGTCCGCACTAAAGTCTCCTGCCCATCCTCAGCCTCACCAACGACTTCCAAATCTTCCTCAAAATTCAATACTCTTTTTATGCCTTGACGCAATAATGCGTGGTCATCAGCAATTAATATTTTGATTGCCATACTTTCTCCCTCTGCCCCTTTATAAAACTTTATCCTACAACTTTTGCCGTTAAAAATATCATAATTTCCGACTCTGATTTACTGGTTTTTTCATTACGAAAAAACTGTCCTATAATCGGTAAATCTCCTAAAAAAGGAATCTTACTAAAATTTCGTGACTCCTCACTGCCAATAAGTCCGCCAATAACCATTGTTTCTCCATCCCTAAGACGAACCGTTGTATCCGCTGAACGTTTTTGAAAACGATATGCTTTCACTTCTTCTACATAAAGCGGCGAACTAACTTCCGTATGTACCGTTGCTGTAATATACCCATCCGTATTCACTCTTGGTATGTATTTGAGAATAATTCCCGACTCTCTATATACAACAGACGTCGTTACTGTGCTGTTCGTTGTCGATATCGTTGGTATTGGCACTTCACCACCTATATTAATTACAGCTTCCTTTCCCTGCAGCGTTGTAATATTAGGTCGGGCGAGGATAGATGCCTTGCCGCCTGTAATAAGCGCATTGAGTGTAGCTGCATAATAAAATTCGAAAGGATGACCATCCGGACCATGTCCAAAGCTTATAACTCCTGGTACAGATTCTCCATTTTTCAAGGACCGCGTAACCGTTGTACGGGGAACATCCTCTGTCACTGCCGTATAGGAACCGTCCGCATTCCGTACAGAATGACGAACCGACTCATATGTTGTTGTATATTCTGGCGATTGTGGCAGCTTCGACCATTCCCATTCAATACCGAGCTTCTTTGCTGCATCCTTTTGGATTGCAATAACCTTTGCCTCCAGCGATACCTGCTTTGTAGGAACATCCAGCTTCTCTATAAGCTTCCGAGCAGCTTCTGCCTCTGTATTCGTACCATAAAGAAGCAGCGAATTCGTTGCTCTGTCTACAAGTAACCGATTACTTCCCACATTATCCTTTTGTTTCGCTTCTTTTTCCTTTGAACTTGTCTCATTCTTTATATTCTGCATTTCAGACGCAAATCCTTCTTCTCCAAGCGATAAAGTTACGGCATTACATAAAATATCGGGATCTGCAAATTTAATATGAAATACATGCATGCTGCTAAAGCCCTTTTTCATTGATTTTTGTGTACCGACAACAATAATATTGTCATGTACCTCATAAACAAGTCCATTTGCCCTTGTAATCAGTTCAAGCGCGTCATCAAGCTCTACATCATTAAGACGCAGTGTAATATTTCCACCCACAGCACCTTCCAAAACAATATCTACACCACTAAGACTTGCCAGCGACGATAATACATCACGCACATCACCATTTGTAACATTCAGTGAAAGTGCACTCGCTGGTATTGGCAGCCAGAACAAAATACAAAAAAGCATTATGCAGAAACCTTTCATCCTTGATTTCCTCCTTTTATTCCCCTAGGCGCAGTACAATCTCACCATCCGGTCCCATAAGATATGCACACTCCCGTTCTACCGACTCAAGTTTGTAACCATCTATGGCCTCACCCA
>DCFY01000156.1 GCA_002315155.1 Megamonas sp. UBA1792 | reverse complement strand
AATTCTTCTGAACACCTGCATAAATAAAACTGAACTTCGAAAAATCGAGTGGTCGCGAAAGCATATCGCTTGACATATCGACATTGAGCGGTATACCGTTTGTTACAGGAATATAGTGATATTCTGTACCAAAGATTGTATTGTTATAGCAGAGATGAAGATAAGCGGCATTGTCTGTAAGTTTAATTTCATCCTGTGTCGGGATATGTTTAAAGTTTACGTCTTTGCTCGATGCAGCAATATGTCCGATACCAAGAAGCTCTGCTTCCTTATAGGCTTTTGTTGCGAAACTACCGGAGAGAGAATAGTTACCGATTTTTCCATCTCTGGCAAAGTTTTGCGGAACCATGGTGAACTGCAGACTGGCACCACCCTGAATAAACAGTACATCGTAGTCGTCACCAAGTCCCATGAGTTCCTTAATGTCAGCCTTTGCCTGGTTGTGTACTTCGTCATAGGCCTTGGCACGATGACTGATTTCTGTGATGGACATGCCGGTTCCCTTAAAGTTGAGAAATTCAGCCTGTACTTCTTTAAGTACTTCGAGTGGCAGCATTGCCGGACCGGGGTTGAAGTTGTAAATACGATTTGCTTCCAAGATAAAAACCTCCTACGTTTTTCAGTGAATTTATTTTTGCAGAAATCACTGTCTGCGGATTCACTATGTGATTGAGTTATATTCTAACGCTAAAAAATGCAAAACGTCAAGCATAAAATAAAAAATGTTTTTTTGAAAAATACACTTGACGTTTTAAGACGGATAAAATATAATGCATATATGCACAAATTGAACATGTAACGCAATGCAGAGGAAACATAAGTATCGATCCGTACAGAGAACCGACGGTTGGTGTGAGTCGGAAGGATGATGTTTTTGTTCCGCCTTGAAGCGGCTGATGATGAATCATGACGGGAACGCCCGATACAGCGAGTTGAGTTGGCACTTTATAGTGTAACTTGGGTGGTACCGCGGAGATATAAGCTTCGCCCCAATTTTTGGGGCGAAGCTTTTTTGTTTATCTGTGCAGTGAATGGATTAAAAACTATAAAAGATAGATATGGGAGAGATTATTGATGAAAGTTTTAGTTGCAGATGGAGTTTCAAAGACTGGGATTGATATTTTAGCAAGTGATTTTGAAGTTGTTGTTAAAGATAAGTTGTCGGCAGAAGAGCTTTTGCAGATTATTCCGGAATTTGATGGTATTATCGTGCGTTCAGCATCGAAGGTTACAGCAGAAGTCATTGCTGCGGCAAAAAATCTTAAGGTCATCGGGCGTGCTGGTGTAGGTGTCGACAATATTGATGTCGCGGCTGCTACGGCAGGCGGGATCATTGTAATTAATTCTCCGGGGGGGAATACAATCGCTGCAACAGAACATACGATGGCAATGATGCTGGCAATGTCGAGAAATATTCCGATTGCTAATGAAACAATGCAAAAGGGCGAATGGAACCGCAAAAAATATGTTGGCGTTGAACTTCGCGGCAAGACACTGGGTGTTGTCGGTATGGGACGTATTGGCAGTGGTGTGGCAAAGAGAGCAATTGCTTTTGATATGAATGTTATCGGTTATGATCCGTATATCAATGAAGAACGTGCACAGGCACTTGGTATTACAATCGGTACTTTAGATGATATTATTGAAAAAGCAGACTTCATTACGGTGCATATGCCAATCACGCCGGAAACGAAGGGCATGATTAACAAAGATAATATGAAAAAGATGAAAAAAGGTGTTCGTCTGATTAACTGTGCCCGCGGTGGCATTATTAATGAAAAAGACCTTGCAGAAGCCGTCAAAGCGGGTATCGTAGCCGGAGCTGCAATTGATGTATATGAAAGCGAACCTGTTCCGGCAGATCACCCACTTATTGGCATTCCGGGTATTGTGCTTACGCCGCATCTGGGGGCATCTACGGTTGAAGCTCAGATCGGTGTTGCTGTAGATGTAGCATATGGCATCAAGGCAGCACTTAAAGGTGAGCCGGTAACAACAGCCGTTAATATGGCGCCGGTATCGGCACAGGTCATGAACGTTATCCGTCCTTACTTCGATCTGGCTGAACGTCTTGGCTGCACAGCCTGCTCACTTGCTGAAGGTGCAATCAAGAGTGTTGAGGTAGAATATAATGGAGACATTGTTGATGTGAATACAAAGATGATTACAACTGCAGTTATCAAGGGCATGCTGAACCCGATTCTTGAAAACAATGTGAACTATGTTAATGCGCCAAGTCTGGCAAAAGAACGCAATATCAAGATAACTGAAGTCAAGAATAAAGAAGTTAAAAACTTTGCGAACCTTCTTACGGTTTGCATAAAGACAGCAGCGAAGGAACTCAAAGTGCAGGGAACGCTTTTCGGCGAAGAAGGACGTATTGTCGCGATTGATGACTATCGTGTCGATGTTGATCCACATGCCCGTATTCTTATTTGCCCGCATATCAATCGTCCGGGGATCATCGGCAGCGTTGGCTCTGTCATGGGGGCTGCTGGTATTAATATTTCCAGTATGCAGGTTAGTAAAACAGAAGCGACTGGGACAAATATTATGGTACTTACAATTGATAATGATATCCCGGCAGACATACTTAAAGAGGTAATAAACATCGATGGTATCTTTGGGGCTAAACTTGTGAATTTCTATGCTGTATAAAAAATACTGCTATTAATATAGAAAGAAATTGAAAAGCTCTACAAGATGCTTCTTTGTATAGTAGTAATTGTTGAGGCAGAGATACGATCTACAGAAAAGCAATCCGACAGTCACTTTGTGGCAGTCGGATTGCTTTTTTTTGATAGTTTTTTATTTTTTTTAGATAAAACAAATACAGTACTGATAATAAAAAGACTGCCAATCATATCAATAAACCCAAAAGAAACATGCAGTAGAACGATTGATAGAAAAACAGTGGAAAGTGGTTCAAGGGAGGCAATAGCGCTAGTCTCTGTCGGTTTAATGTACTTTATGCTTTCGAGATAAGACCAGAAAGCAAAGACGGTGCCGAAAAAAATAATGAAAAGAAGACTGAGGCAGGCACTCATGTCCCAGATGCCAGTGAAAGCCCAGGGGGGGCTTACTGGTATCATGACAATACCACCAATAAGCATGGCCCAGCCTATAACAAGTGGTGAGCGCCAGTGAATCAAAAGGTACTTTGGCTGTATGGTATAGAAGGCGGCGCAAAAAGCGCTGAGTATGCCCCAAAAAAGTGTTTGAGGTGATATTGCTATTGTATGGAAGTCACCTTTTGTTACAAGCAATAGCGTTCCAAGCATAGCAAAGGCTACA
>DCFY01000095.1 GCA_002315155.1 Megamonas sp. UBA1792 | reverse complement strand
TTTCAGCAGAAATGGCTGAAACGAAATAAGTTTAAATATACGCTGGATGATTATTTTACATTTATGGATGCGCTTAAAGCAAAAGGGAAAAAAGTCAAAACGGGTATAGAAGTCTGTAACTTCAAGAATCAGGCGCAGGTTAAAGCTGTTTTGGCAGACCGGCCGTTTGACTACATAATCGGTTCTGTTCATTTTCTGCATGGCTGGGCCTATGATTCAGCAGAAATTAAAGCGGAGTGGAAAGAACATAGTCTGCATGAGATTTATGATTGGTATGCGGAAGAAGTGGAAAATCTTTGTGCTTCGGGACTTTATGATGTACTGGGGCATCCGTTCAATATTCGTCTTTTTAAGTTTCTGCCGGATTTTGATGTGACACCTGTGCTCGAACGCGTGGCAAGCGCACTTAAAGAAGCGAATATGGGCATTGACATTAATACGGGTACGCTTTATCGTTATCCGATTGCAGAGATATCTCCATACCCGGATTTCATGAGGATTGCAGCAAAGTATAAGCTTCCGGTCATGACATCCTCGGATGCACATAAGCCGGAAGACTGCGGCAGCTATATTGATGAGGCTGTTTCATATGCGAAGGACTATGGCTATACTGAGTCGCTGTATTTTACACAACGAAAAAGAGAGTTTGTAAAACTTGGTAAATGAATAAGTGATTTTGACGCGTGCGCGGACTACGGCAAATAATAAAGAAAATGGAGTGCACATTGTATCATAAATGTGTACTCCATTTTTATTTTTTACTATACGTTGATTAATTCATAGGTACATGATCCAAGACCGATCTTTTCGGCATGCTCAAGGCAGGCAGCCCAGTCCGTATTTGGACTGACATTGTGAAAGTGATCATGCTTTGCAGCTTCTGACGGATTGCTTGCAATGTTATCCGCAAGAAGTGAGCCCTGAAGAACAGGAGCTTTATTTACGAGGTCGGCACAGGCTTTATCAAGCGCAACCGGATCAAAAGAGGCAAGCATACCAAGGTTTGGTACGATGGGGGCGTCGTTTTCTGCATGACAGTCGCAGAAAGGAGATACATCGACGATGAGGCTGATGTGAAAATTTGGGCGGCCGTGCAGAATAGCAGCTGCATACTCGGCCATTTTTTTACAGACCATTTCTCCGCTGTTCCAGGCGGTCGGTACGATAGCATTGACCGGACAGGTAGCAATACAGCGGCCACAGCCAAGGCAGATGTCTTTATCAATGCGGGCTTTTTTCTTTTCGATTTTCGGAGCGCCGGGCGCGCAGATACGCTGACAAGCACCGCAGCCAATGCATAGTTCTTCTTTGACCACGGGTTTGCCATCACAGTGCATTTCAGCTTTACCAGCACGTGAGCCGCCGCCCATCCCGATATTCTTGATCGCACCACCGAAACCGGTCATTTCATGTCCCTTGAAGTGAGAAAGTGTGATGATAATATCCGCATCCATAAGTGCCTGTCCCACTTTTGCTTCTTTGACATATTCACCGTTTGGCACAGGTACATAGGCTTCATCTGTTCCTTTGAGACCGTCGGCAATGATGATCTGGCAGCCTGTTGTAAAGGGATTGTAGCCGTTTTCATAGGCGGCATCAATATGCTCAAGGGCATCCTTTCGCCGGCCAACGTAGAGCGTGTTGCAGTCTGTCAGAAATACTTTACCGCCAAGTTCCTTAATTGTATCGGCAACAACTTTCGTAAAGTTCGGGCGTAAATAGGAAATATTGCCGGGTTCACCAAAATGGAGTTTGATAGCAGCAAATTTGTTTTTGAAATCGATGTTTTCAATACCAGCTTTGCGCAGCAGATGATCAAGTTTTTGCAAGAGATTCATACTGGGAGTTGCCCGCATATTTGTGAAGTATACTTTTGAGTTGCTCATGTTGATTTCTCCTTTAAATAGATTTGTGTTCTTATAAAGCAGTAAGGTTATTTGCTGTAAGGGGGATTTTCAATAGGAGTTGATTTCATCGGGAAGTCAAATGGCACTTCCTGCACGGCGATGGCTTTTTCACGCATCAGGGCGGAGGAAAATTTTTGCCAGATGGACTGTACATGCTTGATGTAGTCACTTTTGTTGAAGTCCTCTTTCAGTTGTCGTGCGGTATGCTCCTGAAGAGCCTGGAAAAATACATCGTTTAGTTCAATACGGCGTATTGCAAGTAACACTTGTAATTGTGTGTCAATAAGATAAAGATGCAGTGTCTTATCTTTACAATTTTCCGGGTCAGGCAGCTGGCCTGGGTTGAGAAGACCAACAGCAAAAGGGCAGTCGCCCCAGCCGGTCTTGAAAATGCCATCAATTTGATAGAGAAAAAAAAGCATGCCAGCTTCTTCGAAGAGGGCGAGCTCCATCTTCCCGGTACGAAAAGCTTCAACAGCAATGATATCGGTTTTGCTCATTTGCAAGATGAACATCATACCATTGCGGTCAATTTGAAAAGATCCGCCGTCACCTGATATTGCAATCGGTAAAGGGAATTTTTTACCGACTTGAAAGTTCATGTAGTTCATGTAATCCTCCGTATTGTTTAAAATGAGTGGATGGAAGGCTGCCTGACAACCTTCCATTTGAAATGAATCATTTGTACTTACTATGATAACATATTTATTTCTTTAATGCAGGAATCCAGTGACGAAAAATGGAAATAATACAGCAGAAAAAATTTCAGAAATGGCGGTGATACATATGAGAGAAATAGCAATCCATGAGATTGAGAATGTGTTGATCGGAAATGCACAGGATCTTGTAGGCGGTACAGGTTGTACGGTAATTATTTGTAAGGACGGAGCGCCGACTGGAATTGATGTACGCGGTGGTGGGCCGGCTTCACGGGAGACGGCACTGCTCAATCCGCTGGCTGCGGCAGAGGAGATTCATGCAGTGCTGCTATCGGGTGGGTCAGCCTTTGGGCTTGATGGGGCAGGCGGAGTTATGCAGTATCTTGAAGAGCGTGATATTGGCTTTGAGACAGGATTTGCCAAGGTACCGCTTGTCTGCGCATCATGTCTTTTTGATCTCATGGTTGGACTGCCAAAGATGCGTCCGGGCCGAAAAATGGTTTATGAGGCATGTCAGAATGCAGAACGGAATCGGCCGGAAGAAGGAAATGCGGGAGCTGGTACGGGGGCAACCGTGGGGAAATATTATGGAATCTACTCAATGATGAAATCAGGACTTGGTATTTATGCAGTCCAGATTGGTGACTTGAAAATGGGTGCGGTTGTTGCTGTTAATGCACTTGGTGATGTCTATGATATGGATACGGGGGAAATCCTTGCCGGCATGCTTAACGGAAAGCAAACTGGTTTTGCCAATACTGAAATGGCGATGTTCGAGGATTATCACCGTAAGGAAAATCTTTTTACGGGCAATACAACAATCGGTGCGATTATTACGAATGGCCGCTTTAATAAGACAGAATTAACGAAGATTGCTGGTATGGCTCAGAATGGACTGGCACGCGTTATACGCCCGGTGCACACAATGGCAGATGGTGATAGTGTCTATGCAATGTCGGTTGGAAATATTGATGCAGATATTAATGTTGCCGGGACATTGGCAGCACATGTTATGGCAAAAGCTATTAATCGTGCGGTACTCACGGCGGAACCGCTCTATAATCTGCTCACGGCATCGACAATAAAAAAAGAAAAATGTGCGAAGATTTAATCGCAGATAAAGATAGAAAAAATTGATTTATCGTGCTATACTAAATACAATGTGCGTTGGGAGGTTCGCCTGCCGACAAACGTTTCGATACAAAGTAATCGTGCTACATCATAAAGGAAGTTCCTGCATGAGAAGGCGAGAGCATAATAAACTGCGACCGGGTCGTGGTCTGATCTTGTATGCTGCTCCCTGTGCTTTCGTGCACAGGGATTTTTGTCGTATTTGAGGAAAGATGCCCTCAATGGGAATGATTGCAAATCAACTTTTTAGTAAAGGAAAGGGATTTTATGGAAACACGTGTTGCACTTATCGGTATTATGGTAGGAGATCGTTCTTCTGTTACGGCGCTTAATACAATTTTACAGGAATACAGTGCTTATATTGTTGGGCGGATGGGGCTTCCCTACCCGAAACGTCATGTATCTGTTATTAGTATTGTACTTGATGCACCGCAGGATGCGATCAGCGCACTTTCCGGCAAGCTGGGTATGCTGCCGCATGTAAGTACGAAAACAATTTATACGAAAATGCCTAATTGTGAAGAATGAAGGAGAGAAAAGAACCCATGTATGATCCGAAATCAAGCGAAGCTGAAGAGTTTATTAATCATGAAGAAATTCAGGATACGCTCGAGTATGCCAAAGCGAATAAAAGCAATCGTGAGATGATCAAGAACATTATAAAGAAGGCAGAAGCCTGTAAAGGTCTGAGTCATCGTGAAGCTGCTGTCCTGCTGGAATGTGATCAGGAAGATCTCAATGAAGAGATGTATACGCTTGCCAAGAAACTTAAGAAAGAAATTTATGGTAATCGTATTGTAATGTTTGCCCCGCTTTATCTGTCAAACTACTGCGTAAATGGTTGTGTCTATTGCCCATACCATCACCGTAATAAGACGATACGCCGTAAGAAGCTTACACAGGAAGAAATTGAAAAGGAAGTTATTGCACTGCAGGATATGGGTCACAAGCGTCTTGCACTTGAAACGGGTGAGGACCCGGTCAATAACCCGATTGAGTATGTACTTGAAAGTATCAAGACGATTTATGGCATCAAGCATAAAAATGGTGCAATCCGCCGTGTAAATGTCAATATCGCGGCAACGACAATAGAAAATTATCGTAAGCTTAAGGA
>DCFY01000113.1:8654-9167 GCA_002315155.1 Megamonas sp. UBA1792 | reverse complement strand
TTTTGACTAATGACACTCATGCCATCATGACCAAGACCCGTATCGGCAAAAATATTATAAACATCCTTTAAACGGCATTTTGCCTTGTTAATATAAAACTCACTTTCACCTGAACGAAACAGGCGTCGCGTTACAACAACTTCCTTAAAATCAACACCGAGTTTTCCATCGCTATTATCAAACGTCAGTGATACCTCCGCAACACCAAGAGCCCTTCGAGCATTACTCCCTGTAAAAATGATATCCTCTGCTTTTGTCCCGCGCAAATTACGCACATTCTGTTCGCCCAATACCCAACGGATTGCATCCGTAATGTTACTCTTCCCACTACCATTCGGCCCGACAATCGCTGTTATTCCATTATTGAATTCAATATCAATCCTATCCGCAAAAGATTTAAATCCATATGCTTCGAGTCGCTTCAGCTGCAATTCATTCACCAACCTATAATTATCCTAGTTTAATCATACCTTCTATTGTAACATAAAAAAAGAAAGAGCTGAACCTTTTATT
>DCFY01000113.1:6388-8339 GCA_002315155.1 Megamonas sp. UBA1792 | reverse complement strand
GCCAGCATTATCTAATACCGCAGTATGAACAGTACTCTATCGCAACGAAATAACTTCCAAATCTTCCGGCACAAAAACATTACCTTTATAATACATCCGTGCTTCATTCGTATAGTTTTCTTTTCTTCCTGCCATGTTTTTATCTTCGGTATGATAAAGCACAAGATTCTTTACTTTGAGATCCCCTGCTGTTTCACTGGCCTCTTTGACCGTACTGTGATTCTTTTCGTAAGGTTTAAAGGTATCACGGTCAGCATACAGGCAAAACGCTTCAGAAAAAAGCCAGTCAGCATCCTTAACAAGATCATGGCAATGCTCATTATATGGCTCGTCACCAAGACAGGCAATTTTCATTCCATCAGCAAAGACAGCGTTAAAGCCAAACTGCTTAGCCTTTGTCGAAAGAATATCGAAAGCTGTAATCTCCATCCCCAAAACACTGATCTTATCACCATCTTTAATTTCATGAAAAAAAATACGCTGCCCAATCTGCGCAAAATCTTTTTTCTTGAGCGTAAGCTTCGTCATTGTAAGCAATATATCTCGTACGACATCATGACAATATATGTGGAAATCACTTTCATATTTCCCCTGATTCATAAGCGTCGCAATCTTGCGTATAACCCAGATAACACCAAGAACATGGTCTGTATGGCTGTGCGTCACAAACATATGATGAATAGTTTTGCTGTCGATCTTCGCCTTTTCCAGCTGCTGCAAAATCCCATTACCACCACCTGCATCTACCATAAAATATTCATCGTTCTCCAAATGCAATGCAAAACATGTATTGAAACAATGTGTAACCATTGCTGATCCTGTTCCAAACATAATTAAATCTCTCAAATCCCCCGACTCTCCTTGCTGTTTTATTTCTATTGTAACATAAATTCAAATCCGTTCCAATAAATGCAGATTCATCTTATAGCGAAGTCCATTGATCTCAATCTCCAATATATTTGATTCTGCCAAGTCCGATAAAAAATATATTTTTTGCAATTGATACACTTTTATTAACTGCTTTGTATTCTCGTTTTTACTTCCACGCACTCTTGAAGCATCCTTTGGTGCATGATGAATGTAAATGTTTTTCCCAGCCACTGCTACTTCATCAAGAACTGCTACTACCATAAGATAGAAAAGATACGAATCGACCATCTCACCAAAAGACGGATGATATGGTCCTGCAAGAACAGTCTCGCCATTATCAAGTGTCTTGCTCGATTGAAGTCCCATACGAATGACATTGATATTTTCTCTCAAAAATACAAGCTTCATGGCAGCCACATAGTGCTTTGCTTCTTCTAATGTGAGCGGCATATAGCCACCTGTTTTGTAAATTGCCGCCATCTTCGTATCGGTAAGTACAATCGTCGGATAGATTCGCACAATATCCGGATGGAGCTTCACTGTTTCAAAAAGCGAATAGAAAATACTTTTTGCTGTATCTCCTGGCAGACCGGGCATAAGCTGTATTCCCAGAGTAAAGCCCTGTGCCTTGATAAAACCCGCAGCTTTTCGTATTGCCTGCGCATTGTGTCCTCGCTCAGCTTGATGAAGTACATTATTATCAAAAGATTGTGCACCAAGCTCAATGGTTCGTACACACAGACTTTTCAATTGGAGAAGAATCTCCTCTGTAATACAATCCGGCCGTGTTGATAAACGTATCGCATTTATTTTACCAGACTTTACATATTGACAGACTGGCAAGAGAAACTCTCGCTGCAACTCCATTGGCAGTGCCGTAAAGCTGCCACCATAAAACGCCACTTCAATAAAATAAGATCGCGTGATTCCGGCAAGATGTTTCATTATGATTGCCTTGATATCCGCGACTTGCACATCGGTCTGTACACCAGTGATTTTTTGTTGATTGCAAAATACACAAGCATGTGGACAGCCAAGATGCGGTATAAAAATCGGTATAATATATTTTCTCATTATTTTT
>DCFY01000113.1:0-6030 GCA_002315155.1 Megamonas sp. UBA1792 | reverse complement strand
TCTGCTTCTTTTTTGCTCTTTCCTGTACCAATACCACAGACCTCACCATTCACCTTTACAGCAAACGTAAAAACCTTATCATGATCCGGTCCAGTTTCATCCAAAATCTCATAAAAAATTTTCTGGTCAGCATGCTTTTGCACAACTTCCTGAAAAATCGTTTTATAGTCTTTTAGATTCTCACCATTTTCAATCATTAGCAAATCATCCTGCAGTTGCATAAGAATGTACCCCGAAGCAGTTCCCCAACCACGATCCATATAGATTGCGCCAATAATCGATTCAAAAGCATCCGCAAGAATCGACGGTCGTTGTCTGCCACCTGTAACGATCTCACCATGACCCAATAAAAGATAATCACCAATATTAAGCAATGACGCACGCTTCGCTAATGTCGTCTCACAAACTACGGATGCACGCGCTTTCGTCATTTCACCTTCTGGCAAGGAAGGAAAATGTTTGAACAAATATGTACTTACCGCAAGCTCAAGTACCGCATCACCAAGAAATTCCAAACGTTCATTATGAACAATATGCGGATTCTTTGCCTCATTTGCATATGATGTATGCGTAAGTGCCTGATGCAGCAGGTTCCAGTCTGTAAAAGAGACACCCAGTTTTTCCGCTAACTTTGTAAGCGACTTTTCTCTTTCAGTCGTCAAATCTTCCCGTTTATCCATTATTTTACGAATTTCTTTACGAGAAGGCATGCATTATGACCACCAAATCCAAACGAATTTGAAATTGCTGCCCTTACAATTTTCTGACGCGCCTGATTTGGAACATAATCAAGGTCCAGTCCTTCATCCGGAGTTTCATAGTTAATCGTTGGTGGCATCATATCATTTTCAACCGTAAGTGCTGTAGCTATACATTCTACCCCACCAGCTGCACCAAGAAGATGACCTGTCATTGATTTAATCGAACTCATAGAAAGCTTCTTGGCATGATCACCAAAAACACTCTTTACTGCCATCGTTTCACATTCATCATTAAGATGCGTTGATGTACCATGTGCATTGATATAGTCAATATCTTCAGGATTCATTTTCGCATCAGCCAGTGCGAGCTGCATACATTTTGCTGCCTGCACGCCACCAGGAGCTGGAGACGTAATATGGAATGCATCCGAGTTAGAGCCATAGCCCACAACTTCTGCATAGATATGTGCTCCGCGCTTTTCTGCATGTTCAAGACTTTCAAGAACAACAATACCTGCACCTTCTCCCATGACAAAACCACTACGGTTTTTGTCAAATGGACGTGAAGCATGCTCAGGATCATCATTACGATCAGAGCAAAGTGCCTTCATCGAGCAAAAGCCAGCTGTCGCTGCTGGCGATATGCAAGCTTCCGTTCCACCAGCCACCATGACATCAGCATCACCACGCTGAATTACACGATAAGCATCACCAATACAATTTGTGCCTGTTGCACAAGCCGTAACAACACAGCTGCTCGGCCCCTGCAGACCAAATGTAATCGAAACCTGACCTGCAGCCATATTCCCAATCATCATTGGGATAAAAAACGGACTGATACGACTCGGTCCTTTATCAAAAAGCGTACTATACTGTTTATGCATTGTTTCAATACCACCGATACCCGTACCGACAAAAGTACCAATACGCTGATGATCTTCCGCATCAAGATCCATTTTAGCATCTTCAAAAGCCATTTTTGTTGCTGCAACAGCAAACTGTGCATAACGATCCATACGCTTTGATTCTTTTTTATCAATATAGTCCGTTGGTTCAAAGTCAACGACCTCACCAGCAATTTGTGCCGTATATTCACTTGCATCGAACCGGCTTGTCTTTCTTATACCGGACTTTCCTGCAAGAAGGGACTGCCAAAAGGCATCTTTACCGATACCAATCGGCGTAATTGCACCAATTCCTGTAATAACCACTCTATTTATCAAATCAATAACACCTCGCAATTAATCTATAGCTGCAACTTCAGCTTCAAGTCGCGAAAATATTTCTTTTACCGATAATATTTCTTTTATCTTATGAATATATTCACCTGTAAATACAAGTCCTGTCTCTATGTCCCCCTGTTGTGCGCGCATGAGAGCACGAATAATACAGAAATTATGTTTACAGTTCTTGAGGCAGGCATCACATGTCGTCGGAGGCACTGGGCCAACCATAATTCTTTCTGCAAAAGGATTACGCACGGCACGCCCCGGCAATCCAACCGGACTGTGTATAACAACAATATCTTCCGGCTTTGCTTTGAGATAAAATTCTTTCAATGCCGGAGCTGCATTCGATTCAACACTGGCAGCAAAACGCGATCCCATTTGAACCCCGTTTGCTCCCATTTTTATAAGATCAACAATATCTTGTCCACTGAGCACACCACCGGCTGCTATAACCGGAATATTGACATCGACAGCAGCACGAATATCAGGAATGAGGTCTCTTACTGAGACTGTTGTTCCAAGATGTCCGCCCGCTTCTTTACCTTCGACAACAATTGCCGTAGCACCAAGACGTTGAGATATTTTCGCTAATTTAACCGATGAAACAATCGGTACGATTGGAGTCCCTGACTCCTTACCTAAACCAAACATATCACGTGAAAATCCAGCACCTGCTACAACAAGATCAATACCTTCATCAATTGCCGTCTTTACAATCTCACTAAATTTTCTCGCCGCAACCATGATATTAATACCAATAATTCCGGAAGTAAGTGAACGCGCCAGCCTGATTTCATAGCGCAACTCGTCATTTGTCATGCCCGAAGCAGCAATGAGCCCAATACCACCCTGATTTGCTACTGCAGCAGCCAGTTTTGCTGTAGACAAACGAATTGCCATTCCACCTTGAATGATCGGTATTTTTGCAATTTTAGTGCCAATTTTCAGCTCTGGAAGCCTCAAAATAACTCCTCCAATCCATCTGAAGCATCTACCTTTAGAAAGTCCCGCGAATAAATTCACGGGACACTTCTTCCTAAAAGGTAAGACACTTAAACTTATTTGTTTTGGTCTATATAGGACACAACATCCTGAACTGTCTTAATCTTTTCAGCAGCTTCATCCGGAATTTCAATACCAAATTCTTCTTCAAAAGCCATGATAAGTTCAACAATATCAAGAGAATCTGCACCTAAATCATCGATGAAAGTAGATTCGATTGCTACATCGTCTGCTTCCACACCTAATTGTTCTACTACGATATCTCTAACTTTTTCAAAAGTCGACAAGTCGTTCACCCCCTTCCACTGAAAGTAAATCTATTTTACATTACATAACCATGCCACCATCTACATTGATAACCTGCCCTGTAATATAAGATGCACTATCCGAAACCAGAAAAAGTACTGCGTTTGCAACATCTTCCGGTTTTCCCATCCGACCAAGCGGGATGTTCATAATCATTGTTTCTTTTACCTTATCAGAAAGAATTTCTGTCATATCTGTACCAATAAATCCTGGTGCAACCATATTGACTGTAATCCCACGGGAAGAAAGTTCCTTCGCCATCGACTTGGAAAATCCTATAACACCTGATTTCGCAGCTGCATAGTTTGCTTGACCTGCATTACCTGTAAGTCCGACAACTGAGGCCATATTAACAATGCGGCCCGAACGTTTTTTCATCATGAGTTTTGATACAGCCTTTGTGCAGTGAAAAATACCCTTGAGATTTGTATTGATTACAGCATCCCAGTCTGATTCTTTCATCCGCATCAAAAGACCATCGCGCGTAATCCCTGCATTATTAACAAGAATATCAATTCCGCCAAATGCTTCTACAACAGATTTGACCATTTCATCTACAGCTTCACCATCAGCAACATCTGCTTTGACAAGCATTACCCTGCCACCAGCTTCTGTAATAATCTTTTCCACTTCCACTGCTGCTTTTACATTCCCTGCATAGTTCACAGCAACTGTCGCGCCTGCTTTAGCCAAAGCAATTGCTATAGCCCGCCCAATTCCACGAGACGCGCCTGTAACAAGAGCAACCTTTCCGTCTAAAAGCATTTTAGCGAACCTCCTTGAAATAAGCAAGTGTTTTTTGCAAAGATTCAAGATTTTCTACATTAAGACTTATAAGCGAACGATCAATTCTCTTATTGAAACCACACAATACTTTGCCCGGACCAGCTTCTATATATGTATCAGCACCAAATTCCCTCATTGTCGCAATACAGTCTTCCCATTTCACCGGACTTGCAGCCTGGGCAACAAGACTTTCCTTTATTGATGCAGCCTTCGTTTCAATAGCACCTGATACATTTGCTACAACAGGAATGATTGCATCCCCAATCATTACCTTATCGAGCTCAGCTGCCAATTTATCTGCTGCAGGCTTCATGAGTAAACTATGGAATGGAGCACTTACTGACAGTATAACACATTTTTTTGCACCTGCTTCTTTAAGAAGATCCGATGCCTTTGCTACACCATCCGTTGTCCCGGCAATAACAACCTGTCCCGGACAATTAAAATTAACCGCTTGTACAAGTGCGGTCTCTTTCGAAACCTTTTCACAAATTTCTATTATAACATTTCTGTCAAGTCCAATAACAGCAGCCATGCCACCCTGTCCTACCGGAACAGCTTCCTGCATGAATGCTCCACGTTTATGTACAAGTTGTACAGCATCTTCAAACTTCAAAACATCAGCAGCAACAAGAGCCGAATATTCACCAAGACTATGTCCACCAACGATTTCTGGCTGCAAGCCATTTTCTTTGAGCACTTCATTTGCAATAACACTCATAGTGAGTATAGCTGGCTGCGTGTTTGCCGTCAAGCGCAAATCTTCAGCCGGGCCATTAAAACACATGTCCATAATTGAGAATCCCAGCGCTTCATCTGCTGTTTTAAAGATTTTTTTCGCTACATCATAATTTTCATAAAACTCTTTTCCCATACCAACGGTCTGTGATCCCTGGCCTGGAAATACAAATGCTATTTTACTCATTTTTATATCTCCTTGTATGTATCAAAATTATCTGCAATCATCCTGTATGACATCCACAATCATCGGTAAATTCTTTACAATCCCTTGAATAATTTCATCAACACTCTTAAGCTCATGCAGCATCCCTGAAATCTGGCCAATCATAACCGAACCATTTTCCACATCACCTTTGTGTGTTGCTAAATGCAGTTTTCCTGCACCAAGTTTCTCAAGTTCTTCGGCCGATGTGTTATTTTTTTCAAGCTCAAGATATTCTCGTGTAAGTTTATTCGCAATCACGCGTGCCGGATGACCTGTCGTGCGCCCTGTAACAACCGTAGAGCGGTCTCTGGCCTTTAAAACAAGGTTCTTGTAGTTTTCGTGTGCGATACATTCTTTCGACACAACAAAGCGTGATCCCATCTGTATTCCCTTTGCCCCAAGTGCAAAAGCAGCTGTCATACCGCGCGAATCAGCAATACCACCAGCCGCAATGACCGGAACTTCCACTGCATCAACAATCTGCGGTACAAGTGCCATCGTCGTGATATCACCAATATGTCCACCGCTTTCCGTCCCTTCAGCAATAACCGCATCAACACCTGTACGAACAAGTCTTTTTGCAAGTGCAACAGACGCTACGACGGGGATTACCTTACAGCCAATTTCTTTAAGTACCGGAATATATTCGCCCGGATTACCCGCTCCAGTAGTAACAACAGGAACCTTTTCATCGACAACAACCTGCATGACCTCTTTGACAAACGGTGACATCAGCATAATATTTACACCGAATGGTTTATCCGTCCATTTCTTTACCTTCTGGATTTCAGCCCTTAGAATATCAGGGGGCATATGACCTGCACCAATAATACCTAAGCCGCCTGAGTTTGATACAGCTGAAGCCAGCTCTGCTGTGCCAATCCAAGCCATTCCGCCTTGGAATATTGGATATTTGATATTTAACAGTTTGCATATAACGTTATTTTCAAACATATTAGTCCTCCTTAGCCCATTTCATAATACATGATGCCCACGTAAGCCCTGCACCGAAACCTGAAAGTGCAACAATATCACCTTTTTTGAAGCGTTTTGCTCTGGC
>DCFY01000041.1:11106-12291 GCA_002315155.1 Megamonas sp. UBA1792 | reverse complement strand
TAAATCGGGTCATGCACTGAACCAAGCAGTGGATTCGTCATATCCCGAGGATCCCATCGCAACGTCGTTCCATCAGTTTCAACAAATGGAGCCTTCGCACCAAACGGTGTGTATTTCGTTTTGCAGGCTTCCTCAAGTACAAGCCGGGCTGCTGTCGTCTTGCCGACGCCCGGCGGCCCATAGAGCAATAAATGCTGTGGATATGGAGAGCTAAGTTTTGCCTTAAGTGACTTCACTGCACGTCTCTGCCCAACAATTTCATCTAGTGTGCTTGGTCGAAGCAATTCCATAACCGATTGTGTCAGCTTAACTTCTTCAAGTTTTTCAAGTTTTTCAAGCTTGCTTTTTTCCTGTGGTGTATCTTCTTCTGGTTTTTCATCCTTCAGTACCTGCATACGAATATCCTTTACATAGTCCTGATGGTTTTCTTCCAGCTTTTCTGCAATTTTCCGCTCAATCTTATCCTCTATCGATCTACGTGCCATGATATCTGCCACATTTTCCGATAGCTGTGATAAAATCTCTGGAATCTCCGCATCTTCCGGTATCGTTTCCAGTGTAGGATTTTCCTGCACAAGCTTTTGCAGTGCCAGCACTCGTTCGCCACGCTTATCTGACCGCATAAGATGCATTGCACCAAGCTTTCCTGCCTTCAGTACAAGCTTATCCGAGCCAATAATATCAACAAGAATACCATAGATCGCATCAATTTCTTTATCAATGGTCTCCGTATCCTTTTCCAATCGTTTTACCTGCTCTGCTGCTTTTTTTTTCATTTTCTTTCTCGGATGTAATAATTTATCTAAAAACCCTTTCATAAACTTCCTCTTCCTAGTCAACTACTACATGCACCTTGATTGTACTTGTAATTTCCGGATGCACCTTAATGACAGCATCATATGTGCCAACACCCTTGACTTCTCCTTTAATTTCAATCTTGCGTTTATCAATATCGATCCTGTGTGTCTGCTTGAGCACTTCTGCTACATCTTTACCTGTAACCGAGCCAAAAAGCTTGCCGCCCTCACCAATTCTTACCGGTATCGATACTTCAATTTTTGACAGCTGTGCTGCCATAAGCTTCGCTTCATCTATCTGTTGCTGCTTTTTACGCGCAGCAGAATTGGCTTGTGCCAATGCCACGTTCATATTTGCAGTATTGGCTTCAATTGCATATTTTTTTGG